>JAGOIM010000089.1 GCA_017995665.1 Anaerolineaceae bacterium
TCCAAAGGAGCATGAAGAACCTCAAAATAGGCTTTGGCAAATTTCGGATCGGCAATTTCGAAAGGGATGAATTGACCGGAAGTTGGGTCAATGTCCATGCGCGTCGCCATTTCAGCATATTGATCTTCATGATTATGGATACCCTCAGCCGGGTGGAGATTAAGCGCGGTTTTAAGATTGCGCTGGTGTAGTTCTTCAATGAAAGCCTCCGGATTTGGGAAGAGGTCGCGGTTCCATGAATAACCTGTCCAGCCTGAAGACTCATTGTTGGTAAGGGTTTTATGCCAGTCCATATCGACGATACAAACCGAGAGCGGAACTTCTTTGGCTTTGAATTCATCCATCAAATTTAATAAATCGCGATCGCTGTAGGCCCAATATCGGCTCCACCAATTGCCCAATGCCCAACGCGGAAGGAGGTTTGGCTTTCCGGAGATGAGCTGATGGTCCTGGATTGCACTCAAATAATCCTGTGCATAGCCGTAGAAGTATAAGTCTTTGCTTAGAGTCGGGTTATTTCTCGGGGTGGGCCATAGATTTTCATCTAAAACCGGATTTTGGCTGTCATCGACCAAAGCCCAACCGGAAAGAGAAACAAGACCCTCTTCAAGTGGCACTGCGCCTTCGGTGCTATCGAGTGTGCGACAGGTTCCGCCCAAATTCAAGCTGTTTCTATCCCCATAATGCCATTCTTGTTCGGTCTTTTTGATTTCAATCCAAAGATCGCGCCAATGAAAGCGGTTGTTTTCGAAAAAATGGAGAATGAGATCCTCAGTTTCGATCGTCAACCAATTATCTTCTCGTTTGACTGTGAAAGCCGGGACGGGTTGATTTCGATACCAATAGGTGAGGCTTGGTCGATCTTCAAAATTTCCCTCAAGGTCAAATTCCATTCTTATCAAACGGCTGGTCAAAATTGTGAAACGGACTTTGTCGGAAATTACAATTGCTTCTGTTTGTGCAAGCGGATTTGGTTTTGGTCTGAATTTGCTCATGGCAACTCCTCTAATGGTTGTGACTCAATTTTACCGAAATTTCTTTGAATATTTTTACAGGTATGAAATATGTTTACATGTTTGTGAAAACAAGGGGTAAAATCTAAACAAAAAGCGAGGGATCCGTTATGGAATCAGAAAGCCAAAACCCCACTAAACAACCCAAAAAGTTGAAAAATTTGTTTGCGCTTGCTTTGGGATATTTTGTAGACCAAGGCGAAGCCCAAGCGATGTCTATCTTTAGCCCGATTTTGCGTCAGATTTGGGGCTTGAGCATCGGAAATCTTTCCTGGATTACTTTTGTGCGCAGTTTGCTTCAATCTCTGAGTTCCCCACTCTGGGGCTTTCTGTCTGACAAATACTCCCGTAAGAAAGTTCTTTTTTGGGGAACCGGTTTTTGGGGAATTTGGACAATTTTGGTTGGTTTTACCCAAAACTTCAGTCAGTTGCTTGCCGTCAGAGTGATTTCCGGGATTGGTTTGGGTTGTTTGATGCCGGCTACTTTTTCCATCATGGCAGATACTTTCGCTCCGAAAATTCGAGGGAGAATGCTTGGTTATTTGGAAGGGGTAGGTGTCCTCGGAATTATAATTTTCACCCTGGGTCTGGGGCAATTGGCAACACCTGAATTGTGGCGATGGGGTTTCATCATTCTTGGTGTTGCCAGCATCATCTCCGGTTTTGTAATCTTAATTTTTGTTGATGAACCTGTTCGTGGTGGGTCTGAGCCTGAAATGAAAGGTCAGCTGACTTATGAGCAAGCCGAAAATTATAAAGTCAAGTTTGATGATATGCGCACGATTTTAAAAATTCCGACCATTCAAGTTGCTATTTTGCAGGGTTTGGCTGGTTCGATGCCTTGGGTTATTATGGGTGCTTTCTTGATATTGTGGTTGGTTGAAGAACGAGGACTAAGCCCGCAACAAGCTCCATTGGTTTTCGGTCTCATGTTGGTCGGAACTGCCCTCAGCAATGTAATTGGTGGCTATATCGGGGATTGGGCAGACCAAAAGAGTCCAAGGTATGGCAGAGCTTTTATTGGGCAATTATCAGTGGTTTTAGGGATTCCTCTGACTATTATCCTCTTAACTTCCACCGCAAAATGGAGCATTCCTGTTTTAACGGCTTTCTGTTTCTTTATCGGACTGCTGATTAGTTGGCCCGGTAAAGGTTCAAAAGAGCCAATGATGGCGGCTGTTGTACCTCCGGAGCTTCGGGCAACTGCCTTCTCCTTAGCTGTTTTTGTCGAGAACGGTTTTTCTGCTGTAGTCGCGCTAATTTTTGGGTTGATTGCCGATAAGATTGACCTTGCAACAGCAATGTTTTGGACAATTCCGATTCCCTGGATTTTGTGCGCTATTTTGTTCAGTGGTTTTTATTTCACCTATCCGAAGGACAGGGAAAAGATGCGAATTTTGATGGAGGGAAGAGCAAATGAACTGGGGATTAATAATCAAGCGTAAGCTAAAAATTGATTAGAAAATATTTCAGCGAGATAAAGTTTAAAGTAAAAACCCCTCAAACGAGGGGTTTTCTGTGAGCGGGAGCGACGGGATTTGAACCCGCGGTCTCGGCCTTGACAGGGCCGCATGTTTAACCACTACACCACGCCCCCAACAGAAGCAAAATAATATCATGATGAACTTATTCCGTCAAGTGAATTTCTAAATATTGCTGAAATTCGTTTAGATTATTAAGTTTGCTTAGGAGCGAAATTCTAACAAATACATCTGGATTGTGCAAGGGCTAAATTTTATCTGTGTCATTCTCCAGCGATAATGTCACCGCCTTGTTGTTATCCTCATGCACTTAATCTAAAAAAGGCAGACCAATGATCTGCCTAATAGAGCGAAATTGTCCTTATGCCTTGGCTTCGTCCGCAATATCTTCGACGGTATCCTGGACGGTTTCGGCCAGTTCTTCAACACCTTCTTGTGTTTTTTTAGCAAGACCTTTTGTCTTTTCAATTGTGACTCGCGCCATTTCATCGGCTTTATGCATAGCCTCTTCATAAGCGAGTTCAGCCTGTCTTTTAGTTTCCTCGTAAGATTCAACGGTTTTGTCTTTCAGCTCAATCGCTTTCTCTTTGATGATCTGGCGAGTTTCTTCGCCGGTCTGGGGGGCAAGTAACAATGATGCAATTGCTCCGGCAAGTGCACCAACGGTAAAACCCACTATAAATGATCCAAAATTATTCTCGTCTGACATATTGTTCTCCTATTATTGATTTACTTTTTGAAACGAAACAACGAAGCGATTTTCTCAAGACCGGCCATGCTTTCGTTCAATTTGATAACTGGCTCGGTTAAGTGATCGCTCATAAACCTTACGGTTCCTTTGAGAGTGTTGACAGTGTCTGTTGTGGATTTCATAATCGGACGAACTTCATTTTTGAGCAAATTGGTTAGATCTGCAAGTTGAATGATCAAAACAACCAAGGCAACACCAATCACAAACATCATCAATGCCATCAGAATGATGAAAATGTCGCGAACCTTACCAACTGAATCAGGGTCACCGAAGGAGAGCGAAACAATTCCGGCTATAATCGCAATCAGGACAACTGCACCGATTATCAACCAAAGTTTTCCTTTTCCGGAAGTTTCGGAGCTGCTTTCTGGGGTGGTATCGTTAGTGCTTTCTGAGTCAATTTCGTTTTCGCTTGTTATCAATTCTTTTGAAGTTGGCTCTTCTGTGGTCGGTTTTTCTGTCATTTATACCTCTCAAACATGTATTATAGCAGAAAGTCAACTTGTTTTCTTTGGCATGCATAACAATCTAAAGTTCGCCAATGGCAAGTTCGCTCTCATCGGTATTAAAGAGAGCTTCTTCCGGGCTGAGCTTGATATCGCCGAAGGTGCTTTCTTGCTCGGTAGTGATAAGCCTCTGTTTGACCAATTCTAAAATAGCGAGAAAAACAACGATTGTTTGAATTCGGTCATGGCTTTCGCCAAGCATTTCAGAAAAGCTGGTTTTATGTTCAGAACGGAGGACATGCAAGATTTCTTCCACTTTTTTCTTGAGGCTCAATTTAGGAATGCTGATAAAAGCCCCATCTTGCATAACCGGTTGACGACTGGCAAGGTTTTCGAGGGCGATAATCAGGTCATCGACGGTCAGACTGCTCAGGTCGAGCTGAACGTTAACCGGGTAGTGGCGGGGAATATGCAGATGGCTGCGAAGGTTGGAATTCATACGATCTGCCAACCATTCGGTGCTTTTTTTAATTTCGCGATAAATGATTAACTGGCGGGCAAGTGTTTCACCGATATCTTCTTCGTCTTCTGTCCGGACAGGTGGGCGGGGGAGAAGTGCTTCTGATTTAATTTGCACAAGTTTCGAGGCAATAATCAGGAATTCCGAAAGATAATCGGGGTCGGCATCCTTGTTGTTTTCGATATATGCTAAAAACTGGTCGGTAACCTGAGCTAAAGCCAACTTGCTGATGTCTAATTCAGCCGTTTGAATTAAGTCGAGCAAGAGATCGAGCGGTCCCGAATAGACCTCTGTCGTGATTTCGTATGAATCTGTTTGATGTAGCCAGAGCTTTGCCATGACTATATTATAGTCGAGCTTGAGGGTGGCAGTGTGCAGATTGCAAAATTCTGTCAGAGCAAAGTGATATGGTCCTGTTTAGTCTAGTTGCTCGATTATTGACTTTAGAAACGCATACGAATAGGAAATTTTAGTTGAACCGTTTCAGAAACCAGTGTTATACTACTGTTAATCAACTAACCTACACCCAAAGGACGGTAATTAATGAAAAAACGAAGCAGGCTTGTTGTCAACATTCTACTTATTTTAATTTTTTTGTTCACATCTTTTCAAATTCAACCCGAAACTACGGCAGTACATGCCCAGGGCAACAAATTTTCAGTTTCCGGTCGGGTAACTGATGGGATGGGCAATGGGCTTAGTGACGTGAAGGTCATGGCAATCCCCTTGCCCGACCTTTTCCTTCCGATAGTAAACGGATCCGGGAATGGGTCGAATGAGAACACTGCAATTCCGTATGACAACAAGGTATTTCCGTCAGGAATAACGGATGCTGATGGATATTACACAATTTACAATATTCCTTCTCAGGAGTATCATCTGCAGGTTGACATGCCTGGCGTAAGTTTTAGTCCAGAATACCGTGAAATCGATGCCTCAACCACCGGTAGTCAAAATTTCGACCTTTTCATGCGAGATCCGATTATCACTCCTGAAACAGTAGTCCTGACAGAATTGTCAAATCAGTATTTAGATGCCAACAGTTTTGACGGTGAGACCTTCTATTTCACACAGATGACCACTGAACTTGAAGAAGTGGATGCGGGAGATATCATTGTCAGTGATGTTACTTCCGTTGCACCCGATGGCTATTTTAGAAAAGTATCCGATGTTACGATTCAGGGCTCTACAATGATTCTTAAAACCATACCGGCAACGCTTGAAGAATCGATTGAGGACGGCACATCTTTTCTTAAGGAAAGCCTGAGACCGGATCAGATCATGCATTCGGAGACCCTCGAAGGAGTTACGCTGGTTGAATCAGACGTCAAATCTCCTCTGACATTTAAATTTGAAATTAATGCTGTTTTTTTCGACTTAGATGGTGATCTTTTAACAAAAGATGATCAGGTAAAGGTTCAGGGTTCGATAGAATTCGAGATGGAATTCATTTTCTACTTGGATATGCACGGATTTTCAGTCAAACGTTTTTCACTTACAAATGAGAACTCATTAACTGACAAGCTTAAATTTTCCTCAGAAATTGAATTGTATAGTTTTGATAAAGAAGTTATTTTAAAGTCGATGCTTTTTTCACCGATTAGGTTTATGGTTGGTCCGGTTCCAATTGTCTTTTTGCCAAAACTGGATTTAGTGGTCGGAGTGGACGGAAGCGTGAAAGCTGGTTTGTCCTTTGAAGGGTCGCATGAATTCTCAATGCGCACCGGGGTTGAATACCGAGATTCATCCGGTTGGAATACGATTGCAGAGGTCTCCAATAAGTACGATTCTAAACCTCCCCATGTAACATTTGAATTGAAAATGAAAGCCTATAATAGGGCTAATTTCAACTTATATCTTTATGGATTAGCTGGTCCTTTTGTGAAAATTGGGCCATTTCTTGAGATTAAGGTCGAACCGCTAAAAGAACCCTGGTGGACTTTGTCTGCCGGATTGGAGGTTCCGGTTGGTTTTAGAGTCCGTAGTCAGAAGCTCCTGAAGATAGGGGAATATGAAGCAGTCTCAATCAAGATAGAAACAAACATTGCTGAGGCACCACCAATAGTGCCGACACCAACAACAGTTCCGACATCAACAGCAGTGCCGACACCAACGGTATCTCCGACGCCACCAGTAGTGCCGACACCAACGGTATCTCCGACACCACCAGTAGTTCCGGGTGGTATGGTTTTCGTCCCGG
>JAGOIM010000090.1 GCA_017995665.1 Anaerolineaceae bacterium
AGAGACGGAAATTATCGACTTCGGCAAAGATTTTTCGCCTGTGCAGGAGAGGGAATATGGTTTTCGCATGCCAGTCAATCATGCCTTGATCCGGCGTTTCGTCGCGATAGGGGCGGTAGTATTCCATACCGTATTTTTCAGAATAGCCTTCAACTTGTCCGTGTCCAAACATCGGCAAACCGGGCATGGTTGAAAGCAGCGTGCAAATCCCAAAATATTTGTCACCCTTGCCAAATTGCTCCAAAGCGGTTTCTTCATCGGGATTGTTCATAAAATTGACATAACGTTTCAGAATTTGAGGATCATAAACGAGTGTGTTTTTTATCAGCTGGCGGTATTTTTCGTTTTCTTCGTTGCGCATCATGTGCATGAAGGCACTGTTATATACTCGGTGCATGCCGAGTGTGCGGACAAAATAGCCTTCCATCAGCCAAAAAGCTTCTGCTAAAAGCAAGGTGTCCGGCACTTCGCTGGCAACCCTGTCAACCACTTCACGCCAAAACTCTTCAGGCATAGCTTTATCAAAATCTTCCTTAGTCATGGCGAAATCTGCCCGGGAAGGGATATCTCCGCCCGTACCAGGTTGGGGGAACCAAAGTCGCTGATAATGCTTTTTAGTGAGCGTCATGGCAGCATCGAAGCGGATAATCGGTGATTTTCTGGCGACATCGAGAATGGTTTGGATGACTGCTTCACGAACCGTCGGATCGAGGTAATTTAATTGAGCAGTATCGTTCCAGGGCATGCTGGTGCCGTCATTTCCATGGTAGATATAGCGGGTTATGCCGTTGTCATGGTTATAATGTTTGAAAACAACCGAGGCATCGCTTCGGGAATAATAATGGTCTTCTAAGTGGATGCTGATATTCGGACGTTTTGAGAGATCCGGACTGTTAAATTGATAAGATGGAAAAGGAGGCTGAGCGGTTTGGATAAACCATTCGGGGTGGTCATAGACCCAATCAGAATCGATTCCCATATGGTTGGGAACCATGTCGCTGGCGAGACGAATGCCGCGTTTGGCACAACGTTCGGCTAAATTATTGTAGGATGCTTCGCCACCGAGCCTTTCGGCAATGTTGTATCGTGATAGCGAATAGGCAGAGGCGACCGCATCGGGGTTGCCTGTCATTTGCTTAATTTCGCGGGAAGCTTCACTGCGTTCCCAAAGCCCAATCAACCACAATCCGGTAAAGCCCCATTGCGCTAATTGGTCGAGGCTTTCGTCAGGGATTTGATCCAGACGGCTGATATCCCGTTCAAATTGTCGGGATAACTGGTTGAGCCAGACATAGGCATTTTTTGCAACCATAACGACCCGGGGCATCCAGTCACTGTCTTGACTATAGTTTTCGCTTTCACTTAATCCTTGGGACCAGGCATCGGCACCATATTGAGGAACCAAAGTTTGAGCATGAGAAAAATCTGGAGCTCCGGCGAAGAACATCGAACGAGCTTTTGCTTCTTCGCTGTAGATGTCCAGATTGCCCAAAAGGCGCAGGAGGAAGTCGCTGAGATATAAAGACCAGTTTTCACGGATGAATTCCAACTGATCACTCAGTGAATCAGGGTTTCTCAAAGCCGGTGTACGCAACATGCTAATCAAATCCTGGTTTTCGGGACCGAAAGTCGGCTGGCTTTTGAAAAATTGCTGGATAGCGTCAATCAAGGGGGCATAATCACTCGAAGCATAAAGCGGGCGATCATCAAAAAGTTCGCGGTAAGAGCTCGCGGCTGGGTTCATGTTATGAAGCCAGGTCGTCAGGAGTTCTTCAATGGTGTTATCGTAGTTATTAATCCCTTTATCGGATCCTTTGAGATATTCACGAGCGTTTTGCTCCCCTTGATAAACTGGAACGGGTGGGAATTGTTCGTTGAACTTTACCAAAGTATCGATAGCTTCTCTTCCTCCGAGGCGATCGATTAGAAAATGTGCCAGGTCGATTTGAATTTTCCTTCCGTGGGCGCGATAATATTCTTCAATTATTTGATGAAATATTTCGTCAATTAATCCAAGGGCATTGATATCAGCAGGGGAGGCAAGCTTATCAAGCTTTTCGTTCTCCGGCAGGAGTTGGTTTATCTTATGGGCAAATTCACGCGAAGCATGGAAATTGGCAAAGATGACATTCCCGTTTTTAGAAAACAAGACCTCTTCAAATTGGTACTTGTCGCGAGCTGCTTTGGTAAGGTGAAATTCTTTCATTGGACCCTCTCTTGATCTCTTGGGTTTTTGCTGAGCGGTTTAATTGTATCACTCGGCTTGTAGTATGTGCGTAATGATATTGGAACCGGATCCACCAATATTTTGGGTCATAGCATATTTAGGGTCTTTCACTTGAGTGAAACCGGCTCTTTCCTGAAGCTGCAAGCTGGCTTCTACAATTTGATAGATTCCGGTTGCTCCAACGGGGTGTCCACGCGATTTCAATCCGCCCATCGTCGCCACAGGAATTTCGGAATCGAAAGCGATTTTGTTTTCAATGGCGAGCTTCGGTCCCTGACCGGGCTCGGCAAAACCTGCCGCTTCAAGCGATAGAGCTGCCATAATCGAGAATGCGTCATGATATTCAAAGAGGCTGATATCTTTTGGTTCCAGTCCTGCCTGAGCATAGGCTGAACGGGCAGAACTTTCTGCTGCACTTAGCTTTGTTCCAACTTTGCGATTTTGAAGTGCGATTGTATCGGTCATGGCTGCGGAGGCGATGACCGAAATTGTCTTACCTCTGGTATTCATCGGCCGATTGGTCAAAATGATTGCTGCCGCACCATCTGAAACGGGGGAGGCATCCATCAGATTGATTGGGTCCGAAACCATCGGAGCTTTTAAAAAGGTTTCTTTCGTAATCGCATTCCTGAGGCGCGCATTCGGATTGTGAACGCCGTTTGCATGGGCGTTGATTGAAAAATTGGCAAAATCGGAATGCTCCCATCCATATTCATACATATAACGGCGCATCAGCAAGGCGTTTAAGCCGACAAAAGAAAGTCCCATGTCCGCCTCAAGCTCCGCATCGGCAGCAGTTGCCAGACTGGCGGTTATTTCGTTTCCGGGTGAATCAGTCATTTTTTCAGCACCGATAACCAGCGCGGATTCCATCTCACCGCTGGCGATTGCCATCAGCGCCATCCGGAAGGCAGCAGAGCCGGAGCTGCAGGCTGTTTCAATTGAAATAGCGGGCTTATGATGAAAACCAAGCCAGTCAGCCATCAGTGTTGCCAGCTGAGCCTGATGATTGGCGGTGATTGCCATCATATTACCGACGAAAAGCCCGTCGGGATAGCCAAGACCGGCGTCATCCATCGCCGCCAATCCGGCGTCACCGGCGAGTTCCTTCAAAGATTTTTCCCAGCTTTCTGAAACCGGCGTTTGTCCGATACCGGATATATAGACTTTATTCATAAGACCTCTGTTTCAACTTATCGCTATTCATAAGTCTGCCTTTCAATTACAATATTGTAAGCAAAAATCCTTCCGAAAACTATCAAACCGTATAAATAAGGAGAAAAATGGAAATTATCGACATCACAATTGGAATTAAAAACGGAATGTTGGTTTGGCCCGGTGACGAAGCAGCCAAAATCGGTTGGGAGAGCAAGATTGCGGACGGTGCGATTTCTAACGTCAGCTCAATCCAAATTGGCGCACATGTCGGTACTCATATCGATATGCCTCTCCATTTTATCGAGGGCGGTAAGACAATGGACGATTTGGATCTGAGCAAAATGATTGGTAAGGTGGTTGTTGTCGAAGTGCCTCAAGGGAGGCAGATTGACGCAGAGTTCCTTGAATCCCTGAATTTAGGTGATGTAAGCAGGATTATGTTCAAAACTTCCAACAGTTCCTTTTGGGATGATTCCCCGGCAGATTTTGTTGAAAATTACACAGGTCTTGAACCAAGCGCGGCAGAATGGTTGGTCGCTCATGGTTGTCAACTGGTTGGGATTGATTATCTTTCAATTGCTCCTTATGACGATTCAGAAACTACTCATAAAATTCTTTTATCGAACGATGTGATCATTTTGGAAACACTCGACTTGCGAGAAGTTGAGCCGGGTGAAGCAGAATTAATTTGTTTGCCTCTAAAGCTCGAAGGTCGCGAAGCAGCACCCTGCCGGGCGGTGTTAATTAAAGCCTGAAATTTTGGGTTTGCCGTTTACTCAATCACCGGCATGGTTAAAAGGTGGAAGGCGAGGGTTTCTAAATCGCGGGCTTTTTTGCTGTCGCCAAGGTCTTCTAAAATTCCATCGATATGGGTTTTGATTACTTTGTCACTTTCCAAAATGCTTTCGAAATTTTGGTTTTTATCCAAAATGTCACCCAAACCAAGGTTATTGTAAAGCTCGCTGACAACTCCATAGCTCCATTGGTCGGATATCTTTAGTTCATCTGCCAAATCGCGCCTGGTGATAGAGTAGATAATCGCCAATTTGGCAATTGTGCTCTGACGATCGGTCAAACCCGGGTAATTCCTGGATTTTAAGACCAGGCGATTCTTGGGGACAAAAAAGTTTGCTTTCCAGGCATCGTCCAATGCCATTGCAGTGTAGACCGGAGTATCGTCGAAAGCAAAGGAAATTGCCCAGCCAAGCGAATCTTCGATTTCTTGTTTATAAAGCAAACCGAAAATCGCCTCTTCTTGCAAGACTTTGAAAAAATCGGGGTTTTGTTTGCGGGTCAAACCTAAAACTTATATGCTTTTTGTTGAGTCCGATAGGAATTTGCCAATTTGTTTGAGGTTGCTGCAATTATCAAGATCAACAACGATCGTATCGCAAAGGATATTCGAGCCCTGAAAGAGCTCTGATAACTCAGACAGTTGTGAAGCGGCTGTTATAACCCTCGTTCGCCAATCACGAACGACCAAAAGCGACATCCAATCCAAAACATAAGGGTCTTCACTATATAATGCAACTAAAATATCTCGTTTCACAGCCTGCCTCCATGCAATATTCATGAATTATAATTTAGTTTATTGTAAGATTGGAAGAGGAGTAATTATGAGCAAAAGCATTGCAGTTTTAACCAGTGGAGGCGACGCTCCCGGAATGAATGCAGCTATTCGAGCCGTTGTACGTACCGGTATAGCCAAAGGATGGGATGTTTATGGCGTTACCAATGGCTACCAGGGTCTTATCAATGGGCAGATCCAAAAATTGACATCACGAGATGTTGGTGGAATTTTACAAAGAGGCGGAACAATTTTGGGCAGTGCCCGATGCGCCGAGTTTGAAACTGTTGAAGGGCGTACTTTAGCAATTCGCAACCTCAATCGACTGGGTATTGAAGCCCAGATCGTAATCGGTGGAAACGGCTCCCAAACCGGTGCTCATTTTTTGAACCAGATGGGCTTTCCCACAGTTGGAGTAGCTTCAACGATTGATAATGACCTGGTTGGTTCTGAAATGACGATTGGTGTGGATACCGCGTTGAACATTGCCCTCGAAGCAATTGACCGCTTGAAGGTTACCGCATCTTCTCATCAACGCGCTTTTATTCTTGAAGTGATGGGCCGAAAATGTGGCTACCTCGCTTTGGCTTCCGGTTTAGCCGGTGGGGCGGAAGCGATTACCCTGCCCGAACGGCAGACCGATCCTGAAGAAATTGCTGAAGATTTACGATTGGCTTATTCTCACGGGAAAAACCATGCCCTGATCGTTGCAGCCGAGGGTGCTGAATATAATGCAGCAAAATTAACCGAATTTTTCCAAAAACATCGTGACCGTTTAGGTTTTAGCGTTCGGTCTACAATCTTGGGCCATGTTCAACGAGGTGGAGAGCCTGGCGCTTTTGACCGCATTTTAGCTTCACGTCTTGGCAATGGCGCAGTTGAAGCTATTGATCGGGGCGAATTTGGCGTTTTGGTCGGCCAGGTAAAAAGCAAAGTCGCCACCACTCCCTATGAAGAAATTACCGGTAAAACCAAGAAACTTGACCCGCAGATGATAGCATTGGCGAAAATTTTAGACTAAATTCTCATAGACTTTATAACGAAAAAACCGCTTTTATCAGCGGTTTTTTTCGTTATTACTGAACAATCTGAAAATTATATTCTTCGATGTTAAAAATTGCCCTTTGCATTACTAAAATCAAGCATTTCGAGACATACATAGCGTAGGGCGAACTTGAAGATGTTTAAAACCTCGAGGAATTTTATGCGCAATCCCATCTTCAAGTCACCGTGGTGAGCCTAAAGTGTTATTAATCAATACATAGCGGCTGATTGAAAATGAGACGACGCAGCATAATATCAAGGTAAGAACATTTTCAATCGCGCCCTTGTATATTAGAGATGAGACTTTAAGTGCTGATATAAACTTAAGGAATCAACCAGGCAGGTGTGGGTGAATTTGTTCGCGCCCATGAGGCTTCTTTGAAAAACTCGTGTTGTAG
>JAGOIM010000091.1:0-2858 GCA_017995665.1 Anaerolineaceae bacterium
ACGCAAGGGCCGGAAGGGACGGAAGCTCAGATTCCAGAAAACACTCCCGAAATCAGTCCTACTCCTGAGTTGATCCAAAGCCTGGTGCTAAACCTTAACTCTCCTTGGGAAATCGCATTTTTACCCGATGGAACAATTCTGATCACCGAACGGGGCGGCAATTTAATTGTTTTAGATGGGAATGAAGAAAGCAGAATCTCGATTGCGGATGTTTACGAACAGGGTGAAAGTGGTTTGCTCGGTTTAGCGGTTCATCCCAACTTTGACAAAAACCGGCTAATCTACCTATACCTCAGTTATGCCACAAGCGCCGGAATTCGTAACCGGGTTGAAAGCTATCAATTTACGGATGAGCAAATCAGCGATAAACAGATTTTGATTGACGACATTCCCGGTGCGGGAAATCATGACGGTGGACGAATAGAATTTGGCCCGGACGGCTTGCTCTACATCACGACCGGCGATGCCCAAAACCCTGATTCTGCACAAGACATCAACTCACTTTCGGGAAAAATCTTGCGTTTGAATGACGATGGCAGCATCCCGAGTGATAATCCATTCAACAATATGGTTTACAGCTATGGTCACCGCAACCCGCAAGGTTTGGCATGGGACGAAGAAGGCCGGTTGTGGTCCACCGAGCATGGTCCGAGCGGATTTGGCACTGGTTATGACGAGCTTAACTTGATTGAAATGGGTGGGAATTATGGCTGGCCTGTCATTCAAGGTGATCAAACTCGTGAGGGCATGATTTCACCGCGTTTGCACTCCGGAGGAAACGAAACCTGGGCACCCGGCGATCTTGAAATTGTTGATGGGCAAGCTTGGTTTAACGGCTTGCGAGGCAGTACGCTCTATTCTGTCTCCCTCGATCGTATTAATCCCGAAAGCCTGAACCGTAATTTTGTAAATCAATTTGGACGCTTGCGGGCTATCAGGCTTGGACCGGATGGTTTTCTTTACGTCGGCACATCAAATAGGGATGGGAGGGGAAGCCCAAACGAAAATGACGACCAAATTTTCAAAATTGACTTATTGCAGTTGTTACAAAATTGACAGAGCGCTTTAAAATTATGGATGTTTTTGATAAAATAGATTAACCCTCAATCAAAGGATATTGCATGGCTGTATCAATGCGTAAAAACGAGTATCAAAAGAAATACCCCTATCCTCGGAACAACCATCGCCGCGGTTTCCTCCGCACAGGTATTGCTTTGGCTGCCGGTTTAGTACTGGACTATAAATTAGAGGGGATAGAAAACCTCCCCAAAGAAGGTCCGCTCTTAATCGTAGCGAACCATTTCCATTTTTTGGACACAATTGGACCAATTCACGCCACGAGATATTCGCTTGAACTGATTAGCGATTCAGAGATGCCAAATGCACCTGGGATTTTCAAAGTGTTACCGACAATTTGGGGAACTTTGCCAATTACGCAGGGGAAGGCTAATTTAGAAGCAATTCGTGCCGCTGAAGCAATTCTTGAACAAAAAGGTGTTTTGGCAATCTTCCCTGAAGGGCATGTACACAAACCACCGCTTGCCGGTCCCCTTCCCGGGGCTGCCTTTTTAGCATTGCGGCTGGGGGTTCCCATTGTCCCGATTGGCAGTTATAGCGAAGATAACTGGGATATTTTCGGCACAATTCTAAAAGAACGCCGCCTCGCGCGGGCTGTCACTCGAATTGGCAAACCATTTGGTCCGCTTATGAAGGAAGGGGATACAACAGTTCCAAGTCGGGAGGATGTCAAACGAGCCGGGCAAGAAATAATGGAACAGATTGCCCGAACGCTCCCTGAAGCTTACCGTGGGAAATATCTTCAAGAAGAGGCAGAAAAATCGTAAAGGTTGTTAATAATCGTCCGACAATTTGGCACTACAATATAAGAAAACTTAGGTGCAGGTATTAAATCATGGATTATAAAGATTATTACACCACGCTTGGTGTTAACAAAACAGCTACGGATGCTGAAATTAAAAAAGCTTATCGTGATTTAGCGCGAAAGTATCATCCGGATATGAATAAAGCCCCTGAGGCAGAAGAAAAATTTAAAGAAATAAACGAAGCCTATCAGGTGCTTTCTGATGCTGAAAAACGACAGAAATACGATCAGTTCGGATCTGAATGGCAAAACTATCAAAACAGCGGCGGTCAGCCGGGCGGTTTTGATTGGGGACGCTGGCAGCAAGCCCCGGGCAGTCAGACAAACTATCGCAGCGTTTCACCTGAAGAATTTAGTGAGATGTTCGGTGGTGCAGGGAACTCAGGCGGCATGGGTGGTTTTTCGGACTTTTTCGAAACACTCTTTGGGCGGGGAGGTTTTGGCGGTGGCTTTGGTCAACAAAGCCGGCAAACACAGAGCCGCGCTCAGGATGCAGAATATAAGCTTGAGATTAGTTTGAAGGAAGCTTATAACGGAACAACGCGCACATTGCAATTTGAAGACGGCCATAAGATTGATGCAAAAATTCCGGCTGGAGTTAAAACCGGTTCAAAAGTACGTCTGAGCGGTCAGGCTGGCGGAGCTGATTTGTACCTCAAAATTTCCGTTTTGCCCGATCCGGTTTTTAGCCGCAAAGGTGATGACCTCTATCAAACTGTGCCGGTAGACCTTTATACGGCAATTTTGGGCGGCGAAATCGGTGTAAATACGATGACGAATGCTATTCATCTGACGATTCCCGAAGGGAGCGACAGCGGTAAAACATTTAGGCTCAAAGGGAAGGGCATGCCACATCTAAAGGATCCGAAAACCTTCGGCGACATGTATGTGAAGCTCCAGGTGAGCATTCCGAAACGTCTGACCGAAGCTGAAAAAGACATGTTCCGTCAAATCCGCAACATGCGCGTAGCATAAT
>JAGOIM010000091.1:2958-6381 GCA_017995665.1 Anaerolineaceae bacterium
CCCAATACGGTTGAAGCAGCAGCTTCGGTGCCTTCTTCGTTCACTTCAATAATTGCCTTGTGGATAGCGTTCGAAACATAAAGGTCCCTCTGACCGTTAATCTTGCTCAAATCAGCTTCTCCGGATTTGAACAATTTGTTCATTCCAAGCGCTTTCAGCTGGTCAACCAAAGCATAGCTGCTTTCGGTTGTAAATTTTGGAAAACTGAGTTGAATTGAGGCATTGCCTGCTATTGCTTCGAAAATATCATCAAGGTCGTCACCAAGATTTTGCTCAAAATCGTTGAAATCGCCAAAGGGCATGATCACGGTCATGGCGTAATTGCCACCTTCGTAAGGTAGGGTTACCGCTTGATACGAATCGTTAGAGGTAGCCATACCGGTGAAATCGTTTTGCATCATTTCCACTTCTTTTTCACTGCCATCGAGCAGGTGGAAGGGGAGGTTCTCTGTATTCGCTTCTTCAAATTGATTGCTCCAGGCAGCTTTGAAATAAATAGCGTTGGCAATTACCAAGCGGGTCAATTCATCCAAGGTGCCTTCAGGGAGTATGTCCTTTATTTTGTCATTGGTTTGGGCAGCCACCCAGAGGTTGATTGCCTGACGGGCTTCCTCGGGTTGGCTAAAATCAACCAATTGCAAGCCTGCATTGTAATTCACAGTCAGTTGATCAATGAAAATTTGATTTACTTCCATGTCTTCTTGCAGCCAAAGGGAATTGGCATTGGTGAATTCAAGCGGTTGGGCATTTTCTTCTAAATATTCTGGGCGAGTGGTCAAAACCTGGTTTAAGGCAGCGGCGAATTGGTGGATTCGATCGCCATTCTCGTTGTCAAAATCCAGGGCATCGGCAATTTCGGCTTTGGTTTCGCCATCTGCACCGGCATAGACCATCAAAAATGCCTGGTAGATGCTGTATGGGGAATAGATCAGGTTGCCTTCCTGGCCGGCAAGTTTTTGATAGAGGTCAATCGCAAACTCGTTTAAATCGTCGGCGTGTTCTGCAATTTCCTCTGCGCTCACCAGCATATCGGGAGTCAGTGGTAATTCAGGGTTCACAGCCGGGTAAGAATCGTTAATATCTTCGGGCTGTGTCGGTTCAACATCAACCGGATAGGGTTCGTTCTGATTATCGTCTGGCACAACCGGCGTTTGAGTCGGGGCGCAAGCGCCTAAAATCATCGAAAGAACGAGTATGCTTACAATAAATAGTCTGTTATTTTTCATATTTCTCCTAAAAGTTTTTAATCTAAGGTTTCATCAAGCTACCGAGAAAGAGGATTGCTCCGGTTTCGGTATCGCGAATGAGATAAACAAAAGGTTTGTCAAAGGTTATTTCCACGGGTTCGGGGTTAAACATTCCTTTGGCTTGAGCGATTGCGAGAGTAGCGGCTGCTGCTTCGGTACCGGCTTCATCGACATCGATAAAGGCTTTTTGGACGAGGGTTGAGATAAACTGACTGTTATCGCCGGTCATACCGGAGAGGTCAGCGGCCATTCCAAAAACGTCTACTAAACCTAACGATTGCAAGGGGCGAATCAGGTCCATTTCAGGGGTCTCAACGCTGAATTTTGGCATTTTGAGGTTGACGCTGTTGTTGTCCATTTGTTCAAGGAAGGCTTGTAACTGCTCTGCGTCCAGGTCGTTGATGAAGGCTTCCCAATCCCCGTCGACGGGAGAGATGAGGTCCATCACGATTGTGCTTTTCGCATAAGGGAGTTCGACTAATTGAATTTTTTCGTTTTTCAAAACGTTGAAATTTTCGTTTTGAGCCATCATATCCACTTGAACGTTTTCTCCGTCCAAAAGTGTGAAATTCTCTTTTTGGGTGTTTGCTTCATTGAAGGGAACACGCCAGGCAGCATTGAAATAAACTGCGTTGGTCAGGGCAAGGCTGGTGTTGCTGTTAAACATACCAGGTTGGGCGATGTCTCTGATCTTGCCTGCGGTTTTTTCTTCGACCCAGCTATTGATTAAATCTGCGGCTTCCTGAGCCTGACTAAAGTCTACGGACTGATTCTCGGTCTGGTAATTGCTTACAAGCAAATCCAAGAAGGCTTGCTCAATGTGCAAATCTTTTTGTGTCCAAAGCCCATTGGCGATATTGAGGCTAAAAGTTGAGTCTTCGTTTTGACTGCTCTCGTTTTGGGCATTCAGGCTGTCATTCATCGCTTTGCTTAATTCGTGGATCTGATCATTCGTCCAGGGTAAGGCTAAAACGGCTTCAAATTGTTCTGCTGTTCCGGACCTTGCAGCCGCATAAATCATGGTTAATGCCTGATACAAACTGTATGGTGAATAAAAAGTGTTTTCTTGCTCACTCTTTAACTCTTGAAACAGCTTGAAGGCAAACGAATTATTTGCCTGGGCTAATTTTTCAATTTCGGTTTGGTTTACTTCGTGCATAATCTCCTCTTGCGGTGTGGGGCTTAGCTCCGCTTCCGGGCTTGGTTCGTTTGTTGCTTCTTTGGTTACATTGGCTTCAACTTCGATGGTGCTCAAGATATCGCTGACATCGTCCGCAGAAAGGGTTGCATCTTCAACAATCGAGGGGGTTGTTGGTGTGCAAGCAGTGAATAAAATCAATGCGCTAAGTAAGCATAGGGCTAATTTTTTCATACGTTCTCCTGTTATTCTCTACTTATAGACGAATTTTAGCATTCCAAAGTTCCCTTTGCGAATTAACGCAAAAGTCTGCAGGGGCTACCTGCAGACTTTTCGCGGAAGTTTAATCGCTGATAGAGGATCAGCGAAATAACCAATTAAAAGATGGCTCTTAGCCGATAAAATGCCAGCCCGACATATTCCCAAAGAGTCGTTACAGATTGCTGAAAAGCCTGGCTATTGGGCATGAGGTTTTTGATGATATCCTGCCATCTGAAGGTGGTCATGTTTTGCCAGTCGTTCAGGGTGACTTGATAATCGACCGGGGCAGGGATAATCTCCAGATCGGATGAGCGCAGGAGGTAAAGCGTGCGGTCCATCCGGATGGCGGAGGTAACCAATATGACAGATTTAAATTCGTTTTGTTGAATCAAACTGAGAGAATTTTTGATGTCTTCGCGCAAATTGGCGGCGTGACTTTGCAGAATGATGTCACTCTCCGGAACTCCTAATTCCATCAAAAGCGTTTTAGTGCTTTCTGACCGGCCACCATTGCCGCTAACAATTACTTTTGGTGCGAGGCCTTGTTGATAAGCCATGGCTGCATAGAGGGCACGGTCGGCCGCTTCGCCAACTTCAACGCGTTGGCGGGGAGTTTCGGCTAATTCGGTGCCATCAGCCAAAAGCAGAATTGCATCTGCTTTTTCCATGTTCGTTTGCGGCATGTAGCGCCATTCCATTGAACGAGTAAACCAGGTTGAAAAATAATTGTTGCCAAAAACGCCGATTATCAGTAAGACGGCAACTAAAAACCAAATC
>JAGOIM010000092.1 GCA_017995665.1 Anaerolineaceae bacterium
CGGCTTAATAATTTGCCAGGATCTTGCCGGCTTGAAAAGCACAAGCCGGCCTACGATAAATTTTTTGCTGGCTTGAAACGCGCAAGATTGCTTACGACCTGAGTTTCTCATTTTGCTGAAACAATCTGTTTTCAACGAGGAAAAGAAATGTTTTCAGGACACTTAATTGAGAAACTCAGGTGGGGTCTTATCCTGATTATTTTGCTGGTTATCTGTCTGATTTTTCACTTGGCTTTTGCTCTTTCAGTTTGTTTTCACTAATAATACACGCAATTTTCAAACCAGGCAAAAAGATGTGAAGAGTAAGAATGTGAAGATGCCAAAGAGGCTATCGAACAAAAAAGGTCTCGTGATTGCAATCACGAGACCTTCAGCTTTTACCTTCTGCTTTTATCTGCCTAAGAGAGCTTATCGAAGCACCAATGGGAGATAGACCCTGAGGGGGGGTAAGACAAATATTTTCACCTGGGCAGGCTCGCTTTCGTACATCCCATATCTGAGTTTATAGCTAAAGCTTTCTATGCCATAAAAATCCTGATTGGGCTTATATTGAAAAGCTCCGTTTTGCGTCAGGCTTAGATCTCCGGAAGAAACATTGCTCACCAAAATCAGATTGACAGGCAATGCACTCGGGTTGATATCATTTACCAAAAGCCCCTTACCAACCGGCACAACCAAACTCTTATTCATAAACATCGAATATTCATCAGGAACGGCCACCAAATTCGGTTTGATCTCCAGCTCAACGCTTGTAACATTACTTTCCAAATTCCAAGTGTTGATTTTATAAGTGAAACTGTCAACGCCATAGGTGTTTTCGCTCGGTGTATAAACAAATGATCCATCCTGGCTTAGATTCAAAACCCCGGAAGAGGGCCCTTCGACCACAGTAATGGTCAAATCGTCCTCCGTTGGATTGATGTCGTTCGCCAACAAGCCCTCACTTGCCGATACGCTCAGGGCGAGATTGGAATCGCCTGAATATTCATCCGGATTTGCAACGAGCCTTGGACCAACGTACAGATAAACCGGCACGGTATTGCTTTCGTCAATGCCGTCACTAACTTTATAACTAAAGCTGTCAAAGCCATGAAAGTTTGCACTAGGCGTATAAACAAAGGAACCGTCAGAATTGAGGTTCAAATTTCCGTTTTGCACATTTTCCACCAAAACAGCGCTGACCGGATTTCCGGTGGGGTTAATATCGTTCGTCAAAACACCTTCAGCTGCTGAAACGGTTAGGCTTGTGTTCGAATCAAGCTCATATTCATCGTAAATTGCGGTCAACTGAGTTTGCAATTTCATCGAGGGATCACCAAATAGCAAGGTGGTATCAATCAGATCCAAATAGCGACCACTTTGCCAAAGGCGCAACAAGCCGGCATGTGTTGCCTGCCCAAGAATATTCACACCATCCTGGTAAACCGCCTTAAAGAAGCCGCGATTAGTATAATCGTGCCCAATTACCGCCCCCCATCCGGTTGGCGACCAGGAAGCCACCGCGCCTTTGCCTTCAACGCGAGTGATAACTTCCCCCATAGCTTCTCTGTATTCCCCGTAGAGATGTGGTGAGAGGAAAAATCCTTCCATACATGTATTTGCCAGGATAACCGGATGTCTTTCTTGTGGAAGCAAATTTGGAATATCGACCGTTCTAAGCAAAGGTTGATCCCCCGGACCTCTGACTTCGCTCCAAGATGAATAACCGGCATGTCCGATGTAGTTAACAAGGAAAACACCATTATTAAATTCTTCCTGAATCATTGCCCTGGCAACATTTCTATCCGGAATATCCCAGCCCCAATAGACCCGTTGGGCATAGAAAGGTTCAGAGGGGAAATATTCACTCAAAATTGCGTCGGACAAATGAGGATAATGGGCTATTTCCGGCTTATCCGCAACCGCTAAAATGCGATGCTTCCACTCTCCATCCGGTGGGTTTGTTTCATATGCAATAATTTTGTCAATATGGGCTTGAGCTTCTGCAATGGTGTTGACTGAAATCCGACCGAGCATCAAATCCGGCAAGATGTCATCCCCAACAACAGCCGCAAAGCGGTTATCTGCCGAAGTCTCACCAATTGCTCCGTCAACATGCAGCAAGAAGGGTGGAATCAAACTGAGGCGGTTTTTCTTTTCATTGTTTCTTGGGTCAAAATGTCCATCACCAATCAAAATGACATAAGCCGGAGCAGGCGTCTGCCAATTTTGGTAAGCATAAGCGATAAAACTTTGAATCGCATAAGGGCTCGGGATACCATAATTGAATTCATCATAAATATCCTGAACATCGATTAATTCAGTTCGCAAACCCATCGATATTTTATGTGTTTTCAAAGATTCCGCCGGAGTCATCAGACTTTGATGGCTAATCAGTAACAAATCCGCCCCATGCGATTGCGCATGAAGGTTGGATTGTGAGTCGGCTTCTATCGCTTGAACTGTGAGATAGCCATTGTTTGTTGTCGCAAAATACTTTTTTGGTTCGCTAACAGAATCTGAGAATCGCAGATTAAACTTTCCATTATCAGGGACAACTTGGTTATTGATGAACCTTTTCAACATATCTGGATTGCTAATATCATACACTTCAACATTGCTGCCCGTAAAACCGGTCAATTCATAGGTCCAATTTCCATCAGTCTCATATCCGAAGCTCAATCGGTTATCTGTTACACCAAAATCTCGTTGGTAGCTGAGCTCAAACCAATCCAAAAAGAAAAGATCTGCATCATAATCTTGTTGTTTTGCGGTTATTTCAAGATTCAATACTTTGTTCTGTATCAGGTTGGCAGGGATAAGCCCTTCAAACTCATGTGTATGAACGCCATCCCAGCTCGCTTCTCCTACCTGGCTGCCGTTAACATTAACCAGCGCATAATGATCCGGGTTAATCATTATTGCTTGTGTAAAGCCAACAAGTTTCATTTTGAAACTAACTTCATCACCGGCGTAATTGCCAAGTGTAATGGTTTGATTAATTTTCTTAAAAACAGTAGCCTGAAAGCGTCTTACAAAATCCCAGACATATCGGTCATAATCATCAACATCTATCGGCAAAGAGCGGTATTCGAGATCCGTCTCATAATGCTCGCTGGTCAAAAATGAAATTGGTGTCGGGGCACTTGTCGGTGTCCCATCAACAGTTTGCATGCGCAAGCCTGCTGTGCCACCATAGGTCAGCCAATAAACATTATCTTTGGTATATTTGCTTTTGTTTTCTTCCCCATAAAAAACTATGCCATCGCCGGGAATCACTTGAATGGCAATTTCTTCACCCAAGTGATACATTTTTACAGTACTATAATCAATCGTATTCGTTGGAATCCCTGCATTGGCAAGTTCAGTAATGCTCATCTTGTACATACCGGTCTTTTGAACTTTTATTCGATAACCGGGCACCGGCGGCATCCACGATTCACCATTTGTTTGAATTTCAGCTGCCTGAATCTTGCGCCAGGCTTTTGCCTGCTGATAATTGAGCAAAGTGTCTTGAAAGAGGCTTTCGAAAGCATCCGTTTCAACGAGAGGTTCACTTTGGAGAGCATTCGCAGCACCGCTGAAACTAATGTTGACCTCCAAATTTTCGTAAACAACCAGCTCCTGGTTTTCCAAATCGTACTGAACAGGATAAACTGCAATGCTGAGCAACCGTTGGGAGCGCATTTGCCCATCATTCGTAATCTCAGCAAAGACATTTGGATAAGATGGCATCCGATCGTAAATTTCAGGGTCTGTATGATAAGTAAAGACCGAGGCTGCCCCTGTGAAGTCTCCGCTTAGCAGTTGCTCATCGCTAAAATCGACACTCTCGGTCATAACCGGTGAAACCGGCGCATTCAGGGCTATCCGCTGGGCTCTTCCCGGAACTACTGTAATGGCAACTTCGCTGTCGAATGGTGCCCCGAAAGCTTCAGTTAACATCGGCAATTGTGGTGCTGCTTGCTGGCTAATCTGATCGAAACCTTGCAAACTAATTTGAGAGTAGTTTTCTCCGTCAAGTTCAACGGTTTCTATTAATAATTCATCTATCGGTACCCGAACCTCAAAACGAATCGAATTTCCTTTGGCATCAACAAGATTCACCGGATTTTCAACCAATTCAAGCTTTGCTTGAACCGGCGCAATCGGTGCTAATAGCATCGCTATTAAAATGAAAGATGTCAGCACGACGTTTATTCGTTTAAACATGTTTACCTCCGAACTCTTCAATTTTTATGATAACAAAAAATGATCTGTTTTCCGAATTTTTTATTAAGCCTTGAGGATTTCGCTCAAAACATCCGAACCACGCTCATAAGCTAACTCAAAAAAATCAACTTTTTCGCTAAGTTCAATCAAGCGGTCCATGATCCCACCTATAATTTCGGGACGATAAATCGGATAAAAAGCCGTTTGCAGAAGCTTGAGCACCGCATCTGCCCGGTTGACTCTCGAAACAAGCTGTGAAGCAGATCGATTGAGGAAGAAAATCTTCTTTAGTGGTACACCACCATAAGCGCACATCTCAGTTGTTTCATGCCAGGGCGTACCGAAAACCATCAGCTGGCCGTCCAGCTTACGCAGGGCTATTTGGTCTTCTCCCATTACGGTCAAGCCATGTTCTTCGCGCAAATCCCGGGCAAGGGTCGATTTCCCGGCTCCGGAATGCCCAATAAAACAATATCCTTCACCTTCCCAGATAATACCGGAAGCATGCAAGAGCAAATCGCCAAAATTCGCCAGCCAGTTTGAAAAAATGACAATGTCAATATACTGGAGCGGATAAACCATCTTTCCGGTGGAAGCTTTAAAATCTCCAATGATTGTTCCATGCTCAAAATTTGGCTCCAGCCTTATCCAGCGTTGAGGTTTTTGACTGGCTTGAGTAAAAGTTAGCAGATTTTGTGGATTTTCCCAAACTTCAAAAATCTCATTGTGGTAAAGCAAAGAATTTGAACTCAAATCCGGAGAGTTTTTTGAATCAATTATTTCAAACCGCAACACATTAGTTTCAGGCTTAATTGTCTGATCGCTGATTAGAAATTTCTCATGACATGGAGAGTAATCAAAATCAAAAAATCCCTCCCTGTTCACGATTTCAATTGTCAATCCGGCAAGGCTTAACTGCAATTCATCTCCCACTGGAAACTAACATATCGAAACGATGAGGCATTTGCTTGAACAACAAATGCGCTCATCGCATCTGATACAACAAGCAAAACGCCTATGGCGTAGCAGGGCAGCTGTTCCCCTGTACAGGTGTATTACAGTTCAATCCAATCGTTGGTTCATTTGGAAACATGTTTGGACTGCTGTGACAAAATCCTAAGACAGTGTTCTTCATTTCAAGAGAGACCTGTTTCACGCTTGGGGCTGAGTATTGTTTCTTATCCATTTGATATATTCTCCTCTATTAACGATAAATTATAATTGATATTTCGTTCACGTGTTTTCGTGAGTTGGCAAACGTAATCAACCACGCTTTCATTGTCATCGTGAACCATTTGAGACCAACCTGGGCATTGTATGCACATACTCGCAGCACTGCAGCTGGCACAAGGCGTTGGTTTTGTTCGTTCTATCCAACGGAATTTTCCGAGCTCTTCCCAGGCTTTTTGAAAACCCATTTCCAGAATATTGAAGGAGGGTTTGCGCACCATCATACAAGCATCCAGATTTCCTCGGCTGTCAATATGGAAAGAGCGGTATCCGGCACCACAATTAAAGGCATAGCGTTCACTTTTTGGGCTCTTCCCCATGCTTGCGTTGTAATACTCTATCCAGGTTTGCTTTCTCTCAGGGTCATTTTCGTCTAAAGCCAAAACTTCTTCAATGCTGAGACGATAGTCATTTGAACGATCCTGCCCTTCCAATCTGGGCCACATCGAACCATCATAGCGGAACCTGACACCCAGTTCCTCTGCAAAAGCTTTCATCAAAGGCAGCTCATGCCTATTCAAACTCAAAAGAGCAGATTTTGTTGCCAAAGGTAAGCCGCTATCTTTTAGCAGGTGTATCCCGTTGATAAATCTATCGTAAGAGCCCGGCAAACCGGTTACAGTTTCATAGGTTTCTCTGGTAACACCATAGATAGATACTTCCACAAGAACTGGTGGTGCGGATTTCAGCACTTCGATAATCTCTGGCGTGACCATTGTGGCATTGGTAAACAACAAGACCATCAGTCCTTTTCGTCTTGCATGAAGATAGATTTCAGCAAAATCTGGCCTTAACAACGGTTCTCCCCCAGTCAATAAAAGCTGGAGACAACCGGCATCAGCAATTTGATCCAAAATGTCTTTAACCTGAGCAGTACTAAGCTCTCTTGATCTTGCCAGGGCATCTCCAGCCGGTTGATTGATGAAACAATGCTTGCAAGCCATGTTGCAGCGTT
>JAGOIM010000093.1 GCA_017995665.1 Anaerolineaceae bacterium
AACCAAAAATTAAAACAAACGCGAATTCGCTTCACCCCAATAATTACTAAAATCTGTAATCGTCGTGAAACCAATCACTTCGTCGCCAATCTTCAAAGCGAAAAATTCCTGACCGTTTGCAGCCCGCTTGCGTGGAACCGCATTGGTAATTTGGAAAACTTTACTGGCGGACTTGCGGAAATGAGCGATGCCTTTGTCGGTCAGTTTGCCGACCAAAACTGCGGCGATCTGGTCATTTTTGCCTAATTTCCAACCGATTACGCCTTGTCCATAGCGCCCTTGAATCGGAAAATCACTGGCGGGAACGCGTTTTGCAAACCCCTGGCTGGTCAGCATGGAAACTTCGTCCTTTTCTGAAATTAACGAAGCTCCGACAATCTGATCGCCCTCTTTTAGTTTAATTGCATTTACCCCGGCAGCAACCAAACCCATCGAACGTACTTCACTTTCATTAAAACGAATACACATTCCGTTGGCGGTTGTCAATAAGACATCCTGAGTGCCGTCAGATATCAAAACCTGAAAGAGTTCATCATCGGGATTTATTTTCGCCAAAACAAAATCACTGGCAGATACACCGGGTAATTCATCAATTGACGAACGTTTAATCATCCCCTGACGGCTGACGCTAATCACATAGCGTTCCGGTAAATTCCCTTTTTCAAGTGGCAAGGAGAATATTGATTGCAAAATATCGTTGGCATGCAAGGGGGCAATTTTATGAACCGGAACGGCGCTCTCTTCCCCTCGTTGAACAGGAATCGAAAGCGAGGCAATCGCAGCAGCCCGGCCTTCGGTAGTAACGAGGAAAATCGTTTGATGCGAATTGGTACGAATCATATTCCAAGGCGCTTTTTCACCGCCCAAACGGTTACCCTTGTCGCTTTCTGTCCGAGAAAGCATGCCCTCTTCGCTCGCTTCCACCCAATAATGCTCAAGCGGTATCACGTCAGTTACAGTTAGAAAATCGGAGGCTTTTTCGCCTTCACCAAGTTTGACAATTTGGGTCTTGCGACTGTCACCGTATTTCTCTTTAACTTCGCGCAATTCATCGACAACCACCCTCCGCCTTTTCTCCGGAGATGCCAACAAAGCTTTTAGCTCTTCAATAATTCGGCTGACTTCGTTATACTCATCCTCAATCTTTTGTCGTTCCAGAGAAGCCAAACGGCGCAATGGCATTTCTAAGATTGCATTCGTCTGAATTTCATCGAGCTTATACTTACTCATCAAAGTTTGGCGTGCATCATCGACCGATTCAGATTTTTTTATAATTCGGATAATCTCATCGATATGTTGAATTGCAATTCGCAGAGCTTTTAAAATATGCAAGCGCTCTTCGTTTTTCCGAAGGAGATATTCACTCCTCCGTGTCACGACTTCCAGGCGATGTTCAACGAAAACTCGTAAGGCTTGTTTGAGCGAAAGCCTGTGAGGGCTGTCGTTAACTAAAGCCAAAATGTTTATACCAAATGTGCTCTGCATTGGCGTACGCTTATAGAGCGAGTTCAGCAGTTTATCCGTATCGGCATTTTTAGTTAGATCGAAGACTATGCGCATCCCCTGCCTGTCGGACTCATCCCTTAAATCAGTAATGCCCTCCAGGCTGCCTTCACGAATCAGGGAGGCAATCTTTTCAATCAGTGAAGACTTATTGACCATAAAAGGCAATTCGGTAACAATAATCCGCATTCGCCCGCGCGACATTTCTTCAAGTCTTGTTCGCGCCCGCATTTTGACCATGCCATGCCCGGAACCATAAATTTGTGAAAGCGGTTCGGAATCATCATCTTGCAAAATCAGACCGGCGGTTGGAAAATCAGGACCTTTAATGTAAACCATCAAATCATCAACCGTAATATCATCCAACCTGTCCCAATTTTCCAACATCATCACGCATGCATCGATGACCTCAGACAAATTGTGTGGTGGAATATTTGTCGCCATGCCAACCGCAATACCTGATGCGCCATTAACCAACATATTTGGCATCGCCGAAGGCAAAACATTCGGTTCTTTCAAAGTACCGTCGAAATTGTCAGTAAAGTCTACTGTATCCAGATCCAATTGCTTGAGCAATTCAATTGCAATTGGAGAAAGCCGCGCTTCGGTATAACGCATTGCCGCCGGAGGGTCTCCGTCGATACTGCCAAAGTTGCCCTGTCCGTCAACTAAAAGATAACGCAGCGAGAAATCCTGAGCCATGCGCGCCATTGCATCATAAACTGCAGAATCACCATGCGGATGATATTTGCCCAAAACTTCACCGACAATTCTGGCGGATTTTTTATGGGGCGTATTTTCGCGAATGCCCATGTCATACATGGCATATAAAATTCGCCTTTGGACGGGTTTTAAGCCATCTCTCGCATCGGGCAAGGCGCGAGAGACAATTACGCTCATGGCATAATCCAGATAGGATTGCTGCATTTCGGCGTTGATATTAATTTTAGATAAATTCCTGGTTGACATAAAATAAAACTCTTCTTCTAAAATTGGTCAAGCTTCGGTCAGACCCCTGACAATCCTTAAATATAGCACAAACACCCGGAATTTAGGGTTCCGGGTGTTTGATTTTTAAGGATTATTGGAATTAATCTTCGTCCTCATCACCGAACAAGTTGTCATCTTCTTCATCATCAAGTCCGAATCCAAGATCATCATCGTCTTCTTCATCAAATTCGATTTCATCATCTTCGAGTTCGTCCTCATCACCGTCAAGATAATCTTCTTCGTCTTCACCATCCAAATCTTCTTGATCTGAATGTAAAGAAGCCTCAAAATCGTCGAGTCCATCAAGGTTCGTCTCGTCATAGAGGTGTTCGTCTTCGTCCTCATCAAAGAGTTCGATATCGACATCGGGGAAGATATCAAGCTGCCTTACTTCAATATCAGGCTTGCCCGGAATCACATCTTCAAAAGATTCATCAAAGCGACCAGGTTTAAAACCAGTTCCGGCAGGAATTAGCTTACCGATAATCACGTTTTCTTTGGTCCCATAAAGTGGGTCAACCTTCGATTCAATTGCAGCTCCGGCCAAAACTTTAATCGTGTGCTGGAAGGATGCCGCAGAGAGGAAGGAATCGGTGCTCAAAGAAGCCTTGGAGACACCCAAAAGGATTTCCACAAATCGTGCCGGGCGCAAACCTTTGGCAACCAGCTCCTCATTTTCCTTGCGGATTTCAAGCCTATCAACCAAATCCTGGGGCAGATATTTTGTATCGCCCGGTTTGGTTACCTGAACTTTGGAGAGCATCTTACGGATAATCACTTCAAAGTGTTTATCATTGATGTTCTGACCTTGCGTTCGGTAAACTTGTTGAATCTCTTTGAGGATATACAGCTCGGTCGCTTCGCGTCCATTGAAGCGCAAAATATTATGCGGATTCATGGAACCTTCAGTCAGAGGCTGACCGGCTTCCACCAGCTCCCCATCTTTGATTATCAGACGGGAAGTCGAAGGAATTTCATAATTTTTGCTTTCAGGCAGTTCATAAGAAACAATGACCTGATTGCCTTCAAAACGTACCCGACCGCCATTGCTGGCAGTGATCACCGTTTCCCCTTGCAATGCAATGGTTACGCCTTGTTTAATTTCATCTTCTTCTTTAACCTGAATTTCAAAACCAGCCGGAATTTCATAGCTGTCTTCGATCATTTGTGTGTCTTCTACCCGAACAGTTCGTTGATCAGGGTTCTTCTCAGATTGCATAACAGAAACGACACCGTTAATTTCAGCAACCACAGCTTCATCCTTCGGCATTCGTCGTGCTTCGAAGAGCTCTTCAACCCGAGGAAGACCGGTCGTAATGTCACCTCCGGCAGCAACACCACCGGTATGGAAAGTTCGCAGGGTCAACTGTGTACCCGGTTCACCAATTGATTGAGCTGCCACAATACCGACAGCAGAACCGAGCTTGACCATCTCGCCACGCCCGAGATCTGTGCCATAACAGCGGGCACAAATGCCATGAACCAATTCACAAGTCATTGGTGAACGGACAAATACACTCTGGATATTAGCTTCACGAATGGCAACGATTAAATCTTTGGTAATCAAATCATTGCGATCGGCAATAATTTCACCGGTTTCAGGATGAATCAAACGTGCAGCCAGCAAGCGCCCGATAATTCGTTCGCTGAAAGGTTGCCCGGCGATGTCGTCGGCAGCGTTAATCCAAATGCCGTCTTCGGTACCGCAATCTTCATTGTTGATGATGATATCCTGACCAACGTCAACCAAACGACGGGTCAAATAACCGGCTTCAGCAGTACGAAGAGCGGTATCTGCCAAACCCTTTCGAGTACCGTGGGTGGAAATAAAATATTCCAAAGCCGAAAGGCCTTCACGGAAGTTCGATTGAATAGGCATCGGAATAATACGCCCGGAGGGGTCAGCCATCAAACCGCGCATACCGGCCATCTGCGAAATCGTAGCAAAACCACCCTTGGTCGCACCGGATTGTGCCATGGTCGAAAGGTTGCCAGCCGGATCTAAATGATTCCGAACAGCATTACCAACTGCTGCGGTCGTATTTTGCCAAACCTCGATGATTTTACTGTTTTGTTCGGCTTCAGAAGACAAACCACGTCGATAAGCGCGTTGAATCTTTTCAACTTCAATTTCAGCTTCGTTGATCAATTCCGCTTTTTCAGGTGGTACCGTGATATCAGAAATCGCAAGGGTTGAACCGGATTGCGTTGCATAGCGGAAACCGATATCCTTAATTGCATCAGCCAATCGGGTGGTTTCCTCAAGGTCTTCCATGTCATAAACTTCGCTGATCAAATCACGAACACCGCCCTTATCGAGGGTCATATTCGTATATAGCAATGATTCTGGCAAAATATCGTTAAAAATCGCCCGTCCAACCGTTGTTTCAACGATTCTAACCTCAGGCTGAGCCATTCGCTCATTGTTTTCGTTAAACCAGGTTTTTGTGCGCAGTTTGATTCTTGTATGAACCTTAACTTGTTCCAATTGGTAGACCAAAAGCACTTCATCAATGGAACCAAAAACGCGCATTTCTTCTTTTTGTGGGTAAGGCGGTTCCATCGTCAGATAATAAACGCCCAAAACCATATCCTTACCTGGAGAAATTACTGGTTCCCCGCTGGCAGGTTTCAAAAGATTCTTGCTGGCAAGCATCAATTCACGCGCTTCTACAACCGCTTGTTCAGAAAGGGGCACATGCACAGCCATTTGGTCACCGTCAAAGTCGGCATTGAAAGCCGTGGTTACCAAAGGATGCAGTTGAATTGCACTGCCTTCAACCAAAATAGGTTCAAAAGCTTGAATACCAAGCCTGTGAAGTGTTGGCGCGCGGTTCAGCAAAACCGGTCGGTCTTTGATAACTTCTTCAAGAACTTCCCAAACTTCCGGACGGTTGCGTTCGATATATTTTTTGGCGCCTTTAATGTTGCTGGTGTACTTGTGTTTTTCCAAACCGGCAATCACAAAAGGACGGTAAAGCTCTAAAGCCATGACCTTAGGCAAACCACATTGGTAAAGTTTCAAATGCGGACCAACCACAATAACAGAACGGCCGGAATAGTCGACACGTTTACCCAAAAGGTTACGGCGGAAACGCCCTTTCTTACCTTTGAGCATGTCAGACAGTGAACGCAATTCGCGCCGACCACGGCGGGAAAGCATTCGCCCTCGTTGAGAATTGTCAATCAGTGAATCGACTGCTTCCTGGAGCATACGCTTTTCATTGCGAACAATTACATCCGGTGCGCCGAGTTCCAACAGTCGCTTCAAACGATTGTTGCGGTTAATCACACGTCGGTAAAGGTCATTCAGATCAGAAGTTGCAAAACGACCGCCATCCAATTGCACCATTGGGCGCAAATCAGGAGGAATAACCGGTAAAACGGTCAAAATCATCCATTCCGGACGATTAGTAGAGCGGCGGAAAGCTTCCACAACCTTCAAACGGCTGGTGGCTTTCTTGCGTTTTTGATTGCTTTTGGTCGTACGGGCTTCGTTCCAGAGTTCTTCCGACAAAGCGTCCATATCCATACGGCGCATGATGTCATAGAAGGCTTCGGCACCCATATCGGCTTTGAAAACATTACCCCATTTATTTTTCAGTTCGCGATAGCGGTTTTCGCTCATTACAGTAAAAAGCTCTAACTCGGAAAGCTCGTCGCGTTTTACAGCATTTTCACTTTTAGTAACGCCTTTTTCGTCGTCCAATTCAAGTCGCAGGCTTTCCATGGTCAGTTCGGCTTCCGCTCGAACAGCTTCTTTGCGCATACCAAGTTTTTCGATCTTTTCGCTTCGATCTGCTCGCAGATCGCGTTCCAATTCTTCCATGT
>JAGOIM010000094.1 GCA_017995665.1 Anaerolineaceae bacterium
CAGAAAGTAGATTGTGAAACTTTTCATAAACAAACCCCCTAAAGGAGAAAAAATGGGAATCCAATTATCTTTAACCGCAGAATGTACCGATAAATTCAGAGTCGTAACCAACGTAATGGGACACGAATATGTCATGGACGAACCTGTTGAAGCAGGTGGCGATGACACCGGTGCCGTTCCAGGCGCGATGTTGATGGTTGCACTTGCAGGCTGCAAGGCAATGGTCGCACGCATGTATATTGACAAGCACGACCTTCCTGTGCGCAATATCGAAATTAAGCTCGATTCTGATTTCGACCAAAAAGGAAGCGACTTCGACCTCACCATGAACACAGACATCGTCATCGATGGCGATTTGACCGAAGAGCAACTGGCAACCCTGACCCGCTATATCAACAGCCAATGCCCGGTTCAAAAAATTCTTGAACAACCAAACACACTCAACACCACCGTCCGCCTGAAGTAAACGCTTCAAGCTTGCGTGAGATAAATTATCCGTGCGAATGCTCGTCCGCACGGATTTTTTTGTTTCCTGTTTCCCGCTTCCCGTTCCCCGTTTCCTGTCTAAATCCCCTCCCACAGTTTTAATATTTATGATATTCTTAAAGAAATTAAACAGGAGCCCATCCTGAAACACTCATAAGGAGAAAGATGAGCGAATTTTTAGACAATTCAACCAAACGCAAAGAAGCGGTTAAAAATATTATTCGCCTTTTACATGAAGGCAAAACAGTTGAAGAACTTCATGAAGAGTTTGGCCCCATCATCGCCGGGGTCAGCGCCCTCGATATCGCCGCAGCCGAACGCGAAGTAATTGCCGAAGGCTTACCGGTTTCGGAAGTGCAAAAACTTTGTGATTTGCACGTCAAAGTTTTTCAAAGCGGTTTGGAAAACGACCCCACCCCCGAAAACCTTCCCGGACATCCACTTTTTGATTTTCGCACCGAAAACGAACTGATCGAACGCAGTCTTGAGGCGATTGGCTCTCTCGTTTTGCAATACACCGCCGGAGATCAATCTGTGCTGCAAAAAATTCGTGAAAGCGCAAAAAGCCTGGAACTGGTGCCGTCCCATTACGACAAAAAAGAAAATATGATTTTTCCCGTTCTCGAAAAATACGGCTTTGATGGACCCTCCCGCGTGATGTGGGGTGTCGATAACGAAATTCGGGATGCCCTGCGCGCCTTTGCCGAGCTGCTCAACCAGGATCAGCCCCTCGGCATAACCCTCGAGAGCCGCTTCAACACTTTCTCTGACAAAGCCAAAGACATGATTTATAAGGAAGAAAAGGTTTTGATTCCGGAATCATTGGCTCGCTTCAGCGAAGCCGATTGGGCACAGATGGCAAATGAAGTCGCCGGAACGGTTGGCAAAATTGAAGAGGAACGCCCAAACAACTTCTACCAAGCCGACCATAGCAGCGAGATTCCCTTAAAAACCGGTTTTTTGACGGTGGAACAGCTCGACCTGATGCTTACCAATTTGCCGATTGACGTTACTTTCGTGGATGAAAACGACAAAGTTCGCTATTTCACCCAAGGTAAGGAACGCATTTTTACCCGCACCGCTGCCATCATCGGCCGGGATGTTCAAAACTGCCATCCCCCGCAAAGCATGCACGTTGTTCAGAAGATTTTGGATGAATTCAAAGCCGGAACCAAAGACCTTGCAGAATTTTGGATTCCGATGGGTGAAGCCTTCGTCCATATTCGCTATTTTGCCCTTCGCGATGAAAACGGAGCTTACAAAGGCGTGATTGAAGTTTCTCAAAATGTCGCTTCAATTCGGGCTTTGGAAGGCGAACGCCGCCTGCTGGATTGGTAAAAAGATCAAAATTTGTTGAATCATGCGTAGGGCGGGATTGAATGGGTTTTAGGCTTTGTGATTGTTAAGCGTTGCGCCCATTCAATCCGCCGTTGAGATCCTATGGTGCAAGACCAAAACAAGGCGGATTGAAGATGGGATTTTGCAAAATAATCTCAATACTTGAACATCTTCAATCTCGCCCTACGAATTTTGTAATTTACAAACAAGCCTAAAATGGAGAATCTAAGGTTTCAATAATCCCTTCATCGCCAAACCGAGATGAGCGATGATGTCCGAAGGTAATGTCGCTGCCGGATGTCCAAGCCTCTCAAGCGCAAGCAATGCAGCCTCAGCATGCAGCCAAACGGCCAGGCTTGCCGCATCAAAGGCTGGCAGACCCTGAGCAAGATAGCCGACTATCAGCCCTGCCAAAACGTCGCCGCTTCCGCCATGCGCCAAAGCCGAATTTGCAAATTCCAAAACCCGGCATTCACCCTCAGGCGAGACGATCAGGCTATTGGCTCCTTTGAGAAGTAAAGTCGCCCGCCATTTATTGGCATAGCGCAGAGCAAGTTCCTGGCGATTTTGCTTTATTTTTTCGAGAGGCAAGCCGGTCAAGCGCGAAAATTCCATTTCATGTGGAGTAAGAATCACATTTTCCGGCAAAGATTTTTGCCATTCAGCATCCTGACTGAGGATGTTCAAAGCATCTGCATCAATCACCACCGGTTTCGTATGATAATTTTTGCGGATTTCTCCTAAAAGGCTATAAACCATGAATCTTGTCGCTTCAGATTGCCCCAAACCCGGACCGATGAGAACTGCATCTTTATCTTTTAGAAACTCCACAGGAAAATGCAACTCGCTTTCATTCGGCAAAACCAACCATATCGCTTCCGGAATCGCCGCGGCAAGCGGGCTGTGAATGCTTTCAGGAATGGCAGCAAAAACCAAGCCCGCCCCACTGCGCAAAGCCGCCCCAATTGCCAGGTTTGCCGCTCCGGTAAATTGTTGCGAACCGGCAATCAGCAAAGCTTTCCCAAATGTGCCCTTATGCGAATCATCAGATCGCTTGGGCAAAAGAAGAGCTGCTAATTTCGACGTGATGGGCAATGCTTTCGAAGCGTTCATATACAAATTGTACCGCAGGGAGCGGCAAACGGAGAACGGGTTGCGGGATGCGGGTGACCTAAAAGTGTACGGGCGGGCTCAGAAAAGATTAGACTATCTAAGCCCAACAAAGTTCTTGTTAGAGGTTCAACAGGAATTCAGAATCAATGCCTCTTAAGTTTTTGTCCGATTTTTTGTTGACGACCCAGACTAAGCGCCAAGAGCCAAGGGGGTTCTTCTGGAAATTGCTCCTTGGCTCTTAGCACTTGGCACTAACATCCTCTGTTTCCTGCCAACTGCCTACTCTCCGATCGAAGCAGTAATTTGCGCAGCTCTTGCTTTTCGATTCCCGCGTATGCTGAAGACGAAAAGACCGGTCATCAACAAACTGACAACGGTTAAAATCAGCCAAATCTGACTCGGCTGAGCCAAATTTTCCAAGGCTGCCGCAATCAGCGGAACGCCGGCAGCAATCCCGAAGCTGTTCGCAAATTGAACACTACCGTAATATTTGCTGTAATTTTCTTTCCCGAAGAAGTAATTTGTCAGCCAGGTAACCGAAACGGTGCCGACGGCCATACCGATTCCAATACAGATTAACATCAAAATCAAAACCGGAGTTGATTGAATAAAAACCATGACGCCCAAACTGAGGCTCATCAGCAAAGCGCTTGTGATTGTTCCGATCATTGCACCCATGCGGTCATAGAGGCCACCCAGCACAAATTTACCAAAAACCAATGAGGCCGAATAGGCGGCGGTTATGATCGAGATATGGCTGACTGCGAAGTTGAGGTCTTTTAGATAAGTCGGCAGGTTCGACAAAACTGCTCCACCGGTTACACCGGTCAGAAAAGCCGCCAGCAAAAAAGCCCAAAACCAAGTGCTTTTCTGGGGGTTTTGAATTTCCAGCTTGCTTTCCTGGCTTTGCTCAGGGCTTTTGGCTTGGACCTCATCTTTCGTTAACCGCGTCGCCAAAATTGCACTAGGCAGGGTTAGGGCAAAAACGGAAATCGCAATCAAACGATAACCGGGTTGCCAATTTCCACCGCTGATCATGTTGTTGATGATTGGGTTGAGAATCATCGCCCCCAGCCCGCTTCCAGCCAGGGCAGCGCTAAGCGCAAAGCCTGTATTTTTGCTAAAATGACGCGTAATCATGATTGAAACCGGAATTATCGAGATGCCACCATAGGTCAACCCGACCAAAAGCGAGAGGAAATAAAACTGATAGATATTCGTTGCAAAGCTCATCCCCAAAACAGCCAGTCCAAAAACAATGACGCCAATCACCATCGGCTTCGCCAGAGGTTTCTTTGCATAAAAATTGCCCCAAAAGAGTGCAGCGACCATCGATGAAAGCGAAGTAATCGTTCCTGTCAAAGCAAAAGACGCTCGACTCACCCCCAGACTTTCCGAAACAACAGGGTAAAAAATACTCGAGACCACGGTTACAATCCCCATGGTTGTCGCCATAATCAAAACACTGGCGAAGAGGATGACGATATTCGTTAAGCTATCTTGGCTTTTTTTCATAAAGGCTTTTTTATTTCCCGGTTAATGCAAGTCATTGATTTATCACCGCATGATTGTAAAGCATAACGCAGTTTTGAGGGGATTATTCGATTTTGGAAAAAGGGCCGGGTTGAAACCCAGCCCTAAACATCAAAATATTCTTCGAAAAATCTAAACCTTATTCAACGCTGATCTGCGTGTAAACCGGTGTGATGTTCCCGTCCATATCCGAAACCAAAATGCCAACCAGATAATCAGCGGAGGGTAAAAATTGTGAACCTAAAGAAACCAAGCCGCCACTAAAGCTGAAGCTCTCGTTCTGATCATAGGAAGTGCCGCTGACGTTTCCGCTGCTATCCAAATCCATCCAGCGCCTGCTCGGGCTGAAGTTGTCCCCGACGTTTGGGGTCACTTCATAAGGCGCACCAACGCCATCGCCGCCGACAAAGATCAGGACTTTATAAAGCCGCTCATCCTTGAAGAGCAGTTGCGCAGTATGCGATTCACCACTATCCTGGAATGTATAAATTCCGTCGACCGCATAGGTCGCATCCTGATAATCTTTTCCATAACTTTGTGGATTGAAAAGGGCCAAAACTTCCTGCGTCCCATCTCTAATCGTGAAGACCACTGGCTCAAATTTGAAATTGAACCTAAATTGCCCGCCTTGAGGCCAAACCGGGTAATAGACCCCATTTTGCTCAGCGGTTTCGGAGCTTTCCAAATAATCCATGTCGGCAACCCAAATAGAATTGGATGCTTCGTCCAGCATTCCGGTGAAGAGGTAAATGTAGCCAATATTTTCGCCGCTAATAACGGTCGACAAGTCGATTGATTCTAAACTACTTACTGTCTGAGCTGATGTTTCAATTGCGGAAACTGTAACATTCCCTGAACCGGGAATCTGACTTGCCCGCGTCACACTAACCGCCTCGGCTGCATTTGCCTGGAACTGTCGCCCTGAGTAATGATAGGCTAAAAAGTCATCCCAAAGCGAATATTTGCTGAAGCTGTCGGCAACGACGGTATATGAAGCCATGCCGGTTGACGAGTTTGAATAGAGCTGGGAATTGGGGAAATAAATTGCAATACCGGTTGAACCCGGCTTACCGGAGCCATGCCTTTCGGCAACGATAACCTCATTCAATGCGCCAATCACATCTTCGGCAGCTGAACGAACATTGGCATCCCGATTATCTCTATAAACCAGTTGCACAAAGTGACCGAGGTCGATAAAGGAAGGTGGAACATCGCTGCCAAAAATCGAGGTGTAAGACTGGCTGTAGTTGCGAGCCTTTGCTACTGCTTTTTGATCAAGCCCCTGCAATTGATAGGTAAATTGATTTGCCGCATCAAGCAAGCCCTGATAATTTTGCAGATCAACCGCGGTGATGGTGATGTTTTGTTCCAGATATTCAGCAAGCTCGTTGGCATCCATCCGGTTGACAGACCAGGCACCGACCGCATTTTGGTTCAAAAACTCAGTTCGGGCGCGGTCATCCACGACGCGTTGGTCTTGCGTGATGTAGGTCTCGACGATATTCGTTGCCAATTCCGCTGTGGAAATATCGGGGTTGTAAACCAAAAGGCTCAAAAAGGCAGAATATGCCCAACCAACGCCCGGCTCGGTTTCTTCGGAGGCAACCGCATATTTGGTATAGGGAGCCAAGGCGGAGTAGACTTCCATTTGGCTCATCAAACAAGCGTCCAAGCCAATCAATTCAAATTTATCAATGGCTGTCGTCTGTTGAATTTCTTTCAGCGCAGCCTCAATCTCGTTTAGATAGAGAATGTCATCAGAAAAAGCGCTGCGTATAGGAGCATTGCTGCTATTGTCGCGTTGACTTGGAGCCGGGTCAGACCAACCGCCGGGCCAGCCCAT
>JAGOIM010000095.1:0-4560 GCA_017995665.1 Anaerolineaceae bacterium
TTTTTGATTTGGGGCATTTCCAGAATGACTTTTAGCGAGGTAGAGCCCGAATTGACCGGCACTTTGCCAGCCGTCGCTGATATTTTGCTTGGTGAAGGCACGCCAACCCCCATCGTTGTTGAAGAAACGATTGAAGCCGAAGAAGAAATAGTTCAACTAATTCCCACCTCAACACCGTTTTATGTTCCTTCTGAGAACGATTCGAATCTTGAACTCGTTCTTTTAATCCGCCAAAACATTTGGCTAAAAATCATTTCGGATGGTGAGATTCTCTTTCAAGGTCGTCAAATTGCCGGTAATGTTTTGACTTATCTGGGAGATGATGAAATTGAGCTTGAAACCGGCAATATCGCTGCGATTGAAATTATCTACAACCAAAGCCCTGTCGAAATAAGCTCAGATAAGCTTGGCACGCCTGCCCGTTTGTTGTTTACCTCAGATGGAGTGTCTGAATTGCCGATTATTTACTCCACCGAAACCCCTCAGGAATAATGATGAAAAAGAATACATTTCACTTGCTCAGCCTTGGCTGCGCCAAAAACTTGGTAGATTCGAACGTCCTTGCTCAATTGCTTGAAGCGGAAGGGCTAACATATACCGAATCTGCCAAACAGGCAGAATATATCTTGATTAACACTTGCGGTTTTATTCATGATGCCCGCGAAGAATCTCAAAACGCGATTGAAGAATTTTCCGCAAATAAAAAGCCGAAACAAAAGATTATTGTTACCGGTTGTTTAGCCGAACGCTGGAAAGATGAACTCCTAAAACAGCACCCGGGCGTTGATGGATTGATTGGGACGAGGCGACTGGCAGATATCGTGCCGCTCGTTCGCCAATTGGGTGATGAGGAAAAAGTGACCCGCTATCTTGATTACCCGGCTTTGGAATATGTTCCCGGAGCATCTTATACGACTGTTCAAGGGGGCAGTGCTTATCTGAAAGTGGCTGACGGATGCCATCGTTCTTGCGCATTTTGTGCGATTCCGGGGATTAAAGGCAGTTTAGTAAGCCGTCCGGTTGATGAAATTATCAATGATGCCCTGTTTTTACAAGATGTCGGCGTTCAGGAGATTAATTTAATAGCGCAGGATGTAACATCATACGGTGCTGACAGGGGAGAGAAAGACGGATTGGCAAACCTTATCAAAGAGATGCTTCCTCAAATCCCCGATGTGCCCTGGCTTCGTTTGCTTTACACCTATCCGGGGATGATTACTGACAGTCTTATCGATTTGATGGCGAATTCGGGCAAACTCTTACCTTATCTGGATATTCCTTTGCAGCATGCCAATCCGGAAGTTTTGAAGAGTATGCGGCGGCCTTCCGATATCGATTGGGTTCGCAGGACGATTGCGACCATGCGGGAGAGAATCCCCAATTTGGTTGTGAGAACAACTTTCATCGTTGGCTTTCCAACCGAAACTGAGGAAGCCTTCCAAGACCTTTATGATTTCGTTGAGGAAATGGAATTTGACCATATGGGCGTTTTTACCTATTCCCCTGAGTTAGGTACATTCGCGGAAAGCATGGGCGATCCTGTACCGCAAGAAGAAAAAGAAAGCCGGCTTGAAAGATTAATGGCATTGCAATCCGAATTGGCTTCTGCGAAAAAACAGGGATTAATCGGGAAAAAGCTGGATGTTTTGGTGGAAGGTGTTGATGAAGAGCAAGAAATTTTGATTGGTCGATCATATCGCGATGCCCCGGAAATTGATGGTTTGGTTGTCGCAACCGGTTTGGCTCAAGTCGGAGAAATGGTGACAATCGAAATTGAGAACATCGGTCCTTATGATATGTTTGGCAAAATGATTTAGGCTTGTAATTCAGAACTAAAAAAGGGTTGAGATTTTGGAGTCTCAACCCTTTTATTTTAAAATGAGAAAACCTAAAGCTGACCGAGTTTCTTCAAATCCGGACGAATAATCAAAGCCGCGGCTGCAATACCAAACAAGGCACCTAAAATTGCACCAATCAACGATCCGGCAATGCCGGGCATCCAGGTGAGAATTGCAAATGCCACAAAGCCGCCGACTGCTGCGGCGAGCAAAGCCCGCAGGAGAGAATTTGTAAGCTTCATTTTAGAGACTAAGTGTGGGGTTAACATGAAGCCGAGCATGACCGCTTGTAATGTGTATGCCAGCGTATTTGCTGCAGCAACTCCTTGTGCCTGAAGAAGCGGGGCTAAAATCAGACTAAGGAGAATATAGATAATCAAAGTCGAAACAGCACCAATCAAGGGGAATTTCGGCTTTTGCATCGCATAAAAACTGCGGACGAAAAGTTCGACGACGGAATGTCCAACGATGCCGATCAAGAAAATTCGGGAAACATCGACAACTCGGGCGGTATCAATCGGGTCGAGACCGAGCAAGAGTTGAATAGCAGGTGTCAGCACAACACCGGCGATGATTGCGACAGGGATTGTGATCGCAAGCATGACCTGACTGGCTCGTTCGATTTTTTCTTTGAAGCTATCCAGTTTCTCGCTGCTGAAAAGCTCTGATAAGGTTGGCAAAATCGCGGTTGCGATTGATGTGCCAAGTAAAGTTTGCGGCACCTGCATAATCCACCAGCCATAGGTCAGGGCGGTTACCGAGCCGGTTTCGAGGCGAGAGGCAAAGTTGTCTTGTGCGAGGAAAATCATTTGAACACAAAACATGCTAACCAAGCGAGGAGCCATTAATTTAAAGACTTTGCGTGTTTCTTCATCTTTAAAATCGATTTTCGGCGACCATTTGAATTTGTATTTTAATAATCCAGGCACCTGAATCAGGAGATGCAACACTGCGCCAATAATCACACCATAGACCAAACCGTCCGTCCCCATGCCAAATGCCGGCAGGGTGAAACCGCCGATTTGCATGCCTTCCGCAGGAGCCAAGATCAGCGCACCAAAAATTTGACCGACATCATAGAGGATTGGTGCCAAAGCAGGGAGAAGGAAATGTTGATTGGCTTGCAAACCTGCCATGACCAAACCGCTCAAAGAGAAAATCAGCGTAGAAACAAGGTTCATACGTAAGAGCCTTACGGTCATGTCGATTTGCGCCTCGGTGAAGCCGGGGGCAATCCCTAACTCGTTCGTGATGAGAGGTCGGGCAAAAATAGCGACAATGATTGCGATTGCGGCTGTCAGGAGGAAAGCAATGTTGAGTATGTTCGAGAACAACGCCCAGGCTTTTTCCTGACCTTTTTTGGAGAGAACTTCAGTCAGGACCGGGATGAAGGCAATAGCCAGCGCACCACCGGAAATGAGCATGAAGAGCATGTCCGGCAAGTTGTTGGCAGCGTTGAAGACATCGAGCTCAGCTGACAAGCCAAATTGTCGGGAGATAATCATTTGTCTTGCGACGCCCAGAATCTTATCGATACCGAAAAGGATGGCCAGCAAGAGGGAAACTTTAGATAGTTTGCTTAGTTTTTTCATGGTTCTCCGTAAATTAATCTTTTCTATTATGCCATAGAATTTGCACTACTCTTTTGGAGTTTTGGCAACCAGCTGATAGAGATGGGCTTGAATCAAATAATTGGTTTTTGTACATGAGCTGTTTTCGATTGCCATTTCAAATTGTCGAAGGTTCGCAATGGGCTAATAGGACTTAATTTTCCTAAAACGATGAAGCATCAAGTATAATTAACCAATTAAACATACACACCGACAAGGAGAAGTATGACTGACGAACTTTCGCAATATCAGAAGTGGCAGGAAAAAGTTTATGGGCCTGCTATTAACAAATTTCCCGAACGGAAACAACCGTTCAAAACCTCTTCAAATATTCCTATTCCGGCTGTAGTTCCGCCTGATAAGATAAATCCGGACCTTTTCGAAGAGCTTGGTTTACCGGGAGAGTATCCTTTTACCCGTGGTGTTCAGCCAACAATGTATCGTGGGCGTTTATGGACAATGCGACAATATGCCGGTTTTTCAAGCGCGGCTGAGTCGAACAAGCGCTATCGCTTCTTGCTCGAGCAAGGGCAAACCGGTTTGAGCGTTGCTTTTGACCTGCCAACACAAATCGGCTATGATGCTGATGACCCTATCGCTTTGGGTGAAGTTGGCAAGGTGGGCGTTTCCATTTCGTCAATTGAGGATATGGAAATTCTTTTTGACCAAATTCCGCTGGATAAAGTTTCGACCAGTATGACAATTAATGCCCCTGCAGCAGTTTTATTGGCAATGTATATCGCTGTGGCAAAAAAGAAGGGTGTTGATTCAACTCAACTGCGGGGCACGATTCAAAACGATATTTTGAAAGAATATATCGCCCGGGGAACTTATATTTTCCCGCCAAAACCGAGCATGCGCTTGATCACTGATATTTTCAAGTATTGTAAAGAAAGCGTACCGAATTGGAATACGATTAGTATTTCCGGTTATCACATCCGCGAAGCCGGCTCAACCGCTGTTCAAGAAGTAGCTTTCACCTTGGCAAATGCGATTGCTTACATTGAAGCGTCAATTGCGGCTGGGATGGATGTTGATGAGTTTGCTGATCAGCTTTCCTTCTTCTTCAATGCGCATAATAATTTCCTTGAAGAAGTTGCCAAATTCCGGGC
>JAGOIM010000095.1:4660-6086 GCA_017995665.1 Anaerolineaceae bacterium
TAGGTGAAATTTGTAATCATCTTAGGAAACTCTGGGGGGAATATGTTGCCCCTAATTTCTTGTAAATTAAATAATGGAGAAGCATGGCTAAAGTAACCAAAATTAATCACATAGCAGTTGTTGTAAAAAGCATTGAAGAATCAAAAAAATTCTGGGAAGAAAATTTAGGGATTAAATTAGACCATATCGAGGTTGTGCCGAGTCAAAAATCGAAAGTCGCTTTTTTCCCCATCGGCGATAGCGAAGTAGAGTTGGTTGAACCGACTGACCCTGAATCCGGACTGGCTAAATATCTCGAAAAGCGCGGTGAAGGAATGCATCATCTCTGTTTGCAGGTCGATAATATTGACGAAAAATTAGCAGAGCTGAAGGCTCAGGGTGTTCGACTGATTAATGAAGAAGCCGAAGTTTTACCCGGAAGAAAAATGGCCTTTATTCATCCTAAAGCCGGTAACGGTGTGATGATAGAGCTATATGAATTAACAAACTAATTTAGAACTCAAGAAGGAGGATGAGATGATTATTCGAAATGGAAATATTGTCACCTGGACAAACCCTAACCAAATATTGGAAGGGCATGAAATCCTGATCCGCGATGGAATTATTCAGGCAATCGAACCTGCTGGGAAACTGACTGCGCAGCATCCGCAAGAAGAAGTTTTAGATGCGCAAGGGCAGTTGATTATGCCCGGCAACATCTGTGCGCACACCCACTTTTATGGAGCATATTCGCGTGGAATGGCAATTCCCGGAGAACCGGCTTCTACTTTCACCGAAATTTTGGAAAAACTCTGGTGGAAACTTGACAAGGCACTGGACGAAGAAGGCACACATTATTCAGCCATCACCTTATTGATTGATGCGATTAAATACGGCACCACCACGATTATCGATCATCACGCATCCCCGAATTTTATTGACGGTTCGCTGGATGTTGTTTATGACGCAGTTTTGCAATCCGGTTTGCGTTCCTCACTCTGTTATGAAGTGACCGACCGTGATGGTCCGGAACGTGCGCTGGCAGGTATCAAAGAAAATGGTCGATTCATCAACCGGGTTCAGAAAGGCGAAATTGACCCAATGGTCAAAGCGCATTTTGGCTTACATGCCGGGATGACTGTTTCGGATGAGACGCTGGACAAATGTTTGGAAGAGAATAATGACCGGGTTGGTTTCCATGTTCATGCCGCGGAAGGTCTGGCTGATGAAGAAGATTCTTTAAAGAAATATGGCAAACGTGTCGTCGAGCGTTTCATGGACAAAAAAGTTTTAAGCGATCGCAGCATTTTGGCGCACGGTATCCATTTGAACGACAATGAAATTCGTTTGATGGCTGAAAGCGGAAGCTGGCTGACCCATCAACCTCGCTCGAATATGAATAATGCGGTTGGCGTTGCTCCGATTGAAAAATTGCTCAATGCCGGTG
>JAGOIM010000096.1 GCA_017995665.1 Anaerolineaceae bacterium
ATCAAGCTATCAAACGCTTTTTGCGAGAAGTAAATGAAACTTCTCAAGGCTATGGCGTTCTCTACGAAAAAGGTTTTGTGGCTGGATGGCCAACCATACGTGCCTTTTTTGGCGAAGCCTGGTTCTTACTAATCACATTAGGGGTAAGTATTTACAGTCTTTGGGACAAGAAACAAGCTTATTTGCGGGTCTTGATTTTCACCTGGTTTATACCATTGTCAATCCATATATTGTTTCTCTCACATTTCAAGTATCAATATTGGATGCCAGCGGTCTTACCTGTTTTCTCAAACTTGATTTTGTTATTACCTTCCGATAAATCTGAATGGAAAAGCAAGGAGCCCAAAGCGATAGTCAAACTCTTATTGGTGCTCGTCGTTTTGATTCAATTTGGGCTTTTTATTGCTCGAGACGTTCAATTATTTAACAATCGCAACCGGAGAGTTGAAAACAACCCGACAATTAGTTTTTATCATGAAGCTGTCGAAGAATTAGCTCCAATTGACCAGGAAATGGAAGTCTATTTTGACTATCGCCTTTACGTACCGGGTGAGCCCGGCTGGCATATTGAAAACTCTTTTGATTTGTTGACTTACGATTTCATTAATTCCCGCAACTTTGACCTGCTGTTCCTTGCACAACAACGCATTTGGGATTATCTGCAGCCTTCCGTCACCGGAATTGACCCCGATGAATTTAAAGCAGCCCAAGAATTCTACCGCGATGCGGATAACGGGACCTTGGAAAACTACGTACTTTTAAAAAGAGACGAAGCCGAGCTGCTTTACCTTCGACAAGATTTATGCGAGAAATATTACGAAGCGGATCGGTGTAAATAATCTCGATGGTTCAAAAAATTGTTTCTGAATCAAAGGTCGGACAATTGGGTCAAAATTTTTGGCCAATTCTGCCTCTTGCTCCGCATTCTTATTTTTTTTCTTCTAAATCACTCTTTATCAAAGTACAATTTCATCAAAACTTCCTGACTTAAGGATATCCATGACCTCTATTGAAACCAAACCCAGAATCAGCAGTATTAGCGCGGTCTTCCCAGCCTATAACGATGCCGGAACAATTCCCAGCATGGTGCTCACCGCTCTGCTTGCTCTGCGACAGGTTACGGATGATTTTGAAGTTATCGTTACCAATGATGGCAGCCGTGATCATACAGCCCTTGTCTTGGATGAATTAGCTTCACGATATCCTGAATTAAAAGTCTTTCATCACCCTAAAAACCAAGGTTATGGCTGCGCTTTGCGGACCGGATTTTCTCATGCAAGCAAAGATTGGGTTTTTTATACCGATGGCGATGGACAATATGACCCGATGGAACTTGTCAGACTTGTCGATGGTTTGACCGATGGTGTTGATGTCGTCAATGGCTACAAAATATCACGGCATGACCCCTTTATTCGGGTGGTTATTGGCAGAATTTATCACCACATTGTTAAAATCGCCTTTGGCTTTAAGCTAAAAGATGTTGATTGTGACTTTCGCCTGATTCGTCGGGAAATTTTTGACAAAATCAGCCTCGAAAGTGAAACCGGGACAATCTGCCTTGAAATGGTCAAAAAATTCCAGGATGCCGGCTACAAGTTTGCTGAGGTTCCGGTTAATCATTATTATCGTTCTTATGGTAAATCACAATTTTTCAGACCCAAACATCTCTGGACAACCTTCAAACACCTTGCCCAGCTTTGGTGGAAACTGGTGATAAAAAAAGAACACAAAGAAGCAACAATTGAGGAAGACAGTGGCAGATAACAAGCGCTTTGAAAATAAGAAAATACTCATAACCGGTGGTTTGGGCTTCATTGGCTCCAATTTGGCGATTCGTTTGGTCGAATTGGGGGCGGAGGTCACGCTGGTTGACAGCTTGATTCCCACCTATGGCGGCAATCTCTGGAACATTGAGCCAATCAAAGATCAGGTGCGCATCAATATTTCGGATGTGCGCGACCCTTACGCTATGAAATATCTGATTGCCGGGCAAGATTACCTCTTCAACCTTGCCGGACAAACCAGCCACATCGATTCTATCCAAAACCCTGAAACCGATCTTGCCATTAATGTCCAGGCACAGTTACAAATTTTGGAAGCTTGCCGCCACAATAACCCGGATATCAGAATTGTTTTTGCCAGCACCCGGCAGGTTTATGGACGCCCTCTGGCAATTCCGGTCAATGAAAAGCATCCGCTGGCACCGGTTGACATCAATGGGGTGCATAAACTTGCCGCTGAACAATACCATCAACTTTACAATCAAATTTATGGCATTCGTTCCGTTATTTTGCGATTGACTAATACCTATGGTCCCCGCATGCGCGTAGTTGATGCCCGGCAAACATTTTTGGGTATCTGGATTCGTCGCCTGCTCGAAAAAGAAGCGATTTTAATTTACGGCGACGGGGAGCAAAAGCGCGATTACAACTATGTTGATGATGTTGTTGACGCACTTCTGCTTGCCGCTTTAAGTGAGAATTGTTGTGGTGATGTTTTGAATTTGGGCTCCGAGGAATGTTTTTCGCTTAATCAAACCGCTGAGGTTTTCCTAAAATTGGAACCGGAAGGTTCGGCAAAGAACATCCCCTTCCCTTCAGATCGAAAAGCGATTGACATTGGCGATTACCAGGGCGATTTCAGCCTCATCAAAGCCAAACTGGGGTGGTCTCCAAAGACCAGTTTTGAAGAAGGAATGCGAAAAACAATCGATTATTACAAGCAGTTTTCAGAGAAGTATTGGTAATGCAATGAACGAGATAAAAATTCCTTTCGCTGACCCCAAGGCGGATTACCTGGCTCAAAAAGTTGAGATTGATGCTGCAATTCGTGCGGCACTTTCCAACGGCTTTTACATCTTAGGCCCCGAAGTGAAGGCATTTGAAGAAAAATTTTCCAGCTTTGTTAGCTTATCGGATTGTGTTTCGGTCAACAGCGGCACTGATGCGTTGGTTTTGGCGTTGAAAGCGCTGGGAGTAGCACCGGGTGACGAGGTAATTACCGTTTCCCAAACTGCTGTTGCAACTGTTGCGGCGATTGAACTTGCCGGAGCAACGCCGGTTTTGGCCGATATTGACCCTCAATCTTATACCCTGAATCCTGCGCTTTTACCGGGCTTGATTAATGAGAAAACCAAGGCTATCATTCCCGTTCATCTCTATGGACATCCGGCAGACATGCCCTCCATCATGGCAATTGCCCGCCAGCATCAAATTGCGGTGATAGAAGATTGCGCTCAGGCACATGGCGCGAAAATCAATGGGCAGATGGTTGGAAGCTTTGGCGATATAGCTTGTTTTAGCTTTTATCCAACTAAAAATCTTGGCGCAATTGGCGATGGAGGGGCTGTTCTGACTAACAATCCGGAGCTTGGGCACAAATTGCGCATTTTGCGTGAATACGGTTGGGAAGAACGTTATGTCAGCAAAATTGCCGGGATGAACAGCAGGCTGGACGAAGTCCAGGCAGCTATTTTGAAGGTTAAATTAGCGGATTTGGCGGCAAAAAACCAGCGGCGAAGAGAAATCGCTGCAATTTATCATGAAAATCTTGCTAATTCAGGCTTGGTTTTGCCACTTGCTAAACCTGGCGTCGAACATGTTTACCACTTGTACGTTGTTCAAAGTTCAAATCGTGATAAATTGCGGGAAGATTTGAAAAGAGAAGGAATTGGCAGTGGAATTCATTATCCCTTAGCCGTCCACCAACAAGCGGCGTATTGGAAGCGCCTGCGCGGTTGTGAAGCGCTGCCGGTAACTGAAAATCTTGTTCCAAAAATTCTTAGCCTTCCAATGTATCCGCAATTGACCGATGAGCAAGTGCGGACGGTTTGCGCGGCTATCTTGAAATTGGTTAGGGAATAGCTTGTTCTTGCGATAAAGCCTCGCGCATACAACATTAACCTTCACATCTTGTCATTTTTTTACTCAAAACAGGCTTGAGATTGTAAAATAGGGTCTATGACTACAAGCTCAGAAAATGAAACCCGAAAGCCTCTGCTTTCACCGACATTAAAAGTATTTCTACTTACGATGATTCTTGCTAACATTGCCGGGGCGATGTATAGCAGTTTTCTTCCGCTCTACCTCAAGCAGCTTGGGGCGAATGTGGCTCAGATTGGGCTGTTTTTTACCATCTCCCAAATCATCCCGCTCGTGCTCCAGATTCTTGGCGGCTGGATTTCGGATAGCATCGGCCGCTTGAAAAGTATTGCCCTGGGCAGTATGGCAGGGGTAGTTTCGCACATTGCGCTTATTATTGCTCCAACCTGGGCCTGGGTTCTGGTCAGCGAAGGTTTTGGCGCTGTTACCCGCTCTTTGGTTGGTCCCAGTTTTAGCGCTTTTACCGCTGAAGAAGCAAACGAAGAGAACCGCGCCCGTGTTTTTGGAGTTGTGGACGCCTTTTATAACATTGTTGCCATCGTCGGCCCTCCCCTGGGCGGTTTTATGATTGACCATTATGGCTTCAAAGTTATGCTGATTGCTTCGGCAGTGCTTTATACCATTGCAACCGTCATTCGGGTCATTATGGCAAAGCGTGCTACGAAAAACACTAATAACGAAGGAACCAAAGGCAAATTGGATCTGCGCGAGCTGCGTATCAACCTCATTGCTATTTTTGGCTTGGTTCTCGCCGGTGGTGTTTTGACCTGGATTGTCGTTACCGACGGCATTCGCGATATTGCCTTTTCGCTTTCCGGCACGCTTATTCCGGTCTATCTTGAAGATGTCGGCTTAAGTGCACAACAAATCGGCATCCTGGGCTCGGCTTTGGGCGTTGCCATGATGCTCACCTCTTATCCGGCTGGACATTTGGCAGACAAAATTGGCGAAAGGCTGACGATTGCGCTGGGCTTTGCCCTTCAGGCAGCTGGTTTGTTTACATTTGTTGCTGCCGAAAATTTCTTTGTCTATGCCGCTTCCTACGCCCTGATTGGGATAGGGATGAGTTTGATGAGTCCGGCTTATCAATCGCTGCTCAGCAAAGTTTTGCCACAAAAATTGCGCGGCACCGGTTTTGGCTTGATTCAATCCGGTTTGGGCTTTTTCTCCCTGCCCGCTCCGGCAATTGGTGCAAAGCTTTATGCCTCCGTTGGTCCCAAATCGCCTTTCTGGATCACTGCCATAGCTTCTGTTTTTGCGATGTTTCCGGCAATTTTCAAATTCAAATTAAGCGATAAAGACCGCCAACAAATCGACGCAGCCGAAGCGAAAATGATTAAAGATGAAGGGGAATTGAAAGAATAAAAGAAATGGATTACAAAATAGCCAGAGTCTTTATCAGAAAGAAGATGATTTTCAGGGTACAAAAAGGGAAACTCGATTTCTAAATCCCGTTAACTACCTCGAAACATCTCAAAATAACAAAGCTTGAGTCAAATGTAGGGCGAACTTGAAGATGTTTAAACCTCAAGGGATTTTATGCGCAATCCCATCTTCAAGTCGCCGTCTCGAACCTACAGATTAACACCCGAGTGTCCCTATTAGAAAGCATGTTTGGCATTTTGAGGCGGATTGAAAATGGGATAAGGCATAATGATATCAAGGTTAGAACATTTTCAATCTCGCCCTACGCACTTATGAATCCAAAAAAAACACAAAAAACACTAGATGGGTAATTGACGAGAAAAACTGCTTTGTTTTGTGAAAATCTAACTTGCTGGTAACTTGCTACCGAAGGGTTACATCCCAGGATTTAAACAATTAGAGCGGTAATTGTTGAGAAAAACCGCTCTGTTTTGTAATAATCTAACTTGCTGGCAACTTGTTCAGGTGAAATTAAAAACACTTCACCGGGACAATTCGCTAATTGCTTTTGACTTTCAAAAGAACAACCTTAATCGTCTTTTTCGTCTTTCTCTAACCCTTAATCAAGGTAAAGGATTGGCCGCGAACAATAAATTTGTTGTTGGCTGAGATGATTTTGTCAAGGTATTGTTCTTCAACATCGACCTTGGTGTAATTCTTTTGGATATAAATCCGACCCATTGCCGAGCCGGGGATTCCGGCAATACTGGCAATCGA
>JAGOIM010000097.1 GCA_017995665.1 Anaerolineaceae bacterium
GCATTTTCAGTGGTCAGAGGAGCTTGCCGACAAAGAAGCTTTTGCCGGGGAACTGGCGGATGTTTCGCTCTATTTGCTCCAGCTTGCCAGCGTTTGCGAAATTGACCTTGAAGAAGCGATTGTCAAAAAGATTGCCCAAAACTGGGAGCGCAAATGGCCTGAGGAGGAAGTTAGCTCATGATTGTTACAGTTTTCGGCTCCGCTAATCCCGTGCCCGGTGACAGGCTCTACCAGGAAGCCCAAATTCTCGGTGAGCAATTAGCTAAGGCTGGGCATGCCGTTATGACCGGAGGCTATTCCGGCACGATGGAAGCCGTTTCACGCGGTGCTGCCGAAGTTGGTGGGCATACGATTGGCGTAACCTGCCGCCAAATCGAAGACTTTCGCCCGCTCAAAGCAAACGAATGGGTCAATGAAATTCGCGAAACGGACACGCTTGACGAGAGAATCCAAATCCTCACCAGCCAAGCCGATGCGTATATCGCCCTGCCCGGTGGTGTCGGCACTTTGGTGGAACTTGCGATGGTCTACAATAAAATGGTAATCAACTCCATCCCTTCCCAAACGCTGATTCTGATTGGCAAGGGCTGGAAGCAAACGATAAGAGCATTTTTCGACGGGCAGGCGGATAATTTGAATAAAAACGTTCGTGATATCCCGCGCTTCGCCCCAAACCCCGAAGTAGCACTTGAAATTTTAAGCAAACTCAACTCAGGAGATTAATTATGGATGAGAAAAAACTTCCCTCACGCTCAGAAAACTTTTCTGAATGGTACAACCAGCTGGTTTTACGCGCCGAATTAGCCGACTATTCCCCTGTGCGCGGTTGTATGGTTGTTCGCCCATACGGCTGGGCAATTTGGGAAAACATCCAAAACGAGCTCAACAAACGCTTCAAAGCCACCGGACACGTCAACGCCGCCTTCCCGATGCTGATTCCACAGTCTTACATGACCAAGGAGAAAGAGCATGTCGAAGGTTTTTCGCCCGAACTGGCAGTTGTTACCCATGGTGGCGGTCAGGAATTGGAAGAACCCTTGGTTGTTCGCCCGACTTCAGAAACAATTATCGGCACAATGTATTCAAAATGGGTGCAAAGCTATCGTGACTTGCCTATTTTGATTAACCAATGGGCAAATGTGGTTCGCTGGGAAATGCGCACCAAGCTTTTCCTGCGCACGCTTGAATTTTATTGGCAAGAGGGCCACACAGCCCATGCCACCGAGCAAGAAGCCGTTGACGAAACCGAACGCATGCTCGAAGTTTATACCGATTTTGCCCGCAATGAAGCAGCTGTTCCGGTTTTGCCCGGCCAGAAATCTGAGACAGAAAAATTCGCCGGTGCAAAGGCGACCTACTCCATCGAAGCCATGATGGGCGACACCAAAGCGCTGCAAGCCGGCACCTCCCACTTCCTCGGGCAAAACTTTGCCGAAGCCTTCGACATCAAATTCCTCGATGAAGACAATCAACTGAAATTTGCCTGGACAACTTCCTGGGGTGTTTCAACCCGCTTTATCGGCGCAATGATCATGACCCATGGCGATGATCAGGGTCTGATTCTACCCCCCCATTTGGCACCTTATCAGGTCGTAATCGTCCCCATTTATCGCAAAGACGAAGAAAAAGAAAGCGTCATGGCGATGGTCAAACAGGTTGCCAATGGTTTAACTGAGGCGAATGTCCGCGTCAAAGTTGACGAACGTGACGGAATGACCCCCGGCTTCAAGTTTAACGACTGGGAAATGAAGGGTGTGCCGCTGCGCATCGAAATCGGCCCCAAAGATGTCGAAAAAGGCAGCCTCGCATTGGCACGCCGCGATATTTTGGGCAGAGATGGGAAAAGCTTCATCCCCATGGAAGGCTATGTCTCCTCGGTTAAAGAAATGCTCGAAACCATCCAAACATCCCTTTTGGATAAAGCAACTAAATTCCGCGACGAACATATTTTTGAAGTCAGCAGTTATGACGAACTAAAAGACGTTGTTGAAAACAAAGGTTGGGCGGTTGGCTGGTGGTATGACGACCGTGAAAACGAAGCCAAAATTAAAGAAGATACCCGCGCCACTTTGCGCAATTTTGCCCCCTCAGAAGGCGAAGGCATTTGCTTCTTCAGCGGCAAGAAAACCACAAAACGCGCCTATTTTGCCAAAGGCTATTAGACTGTTTTTTTGATTCTTAGCCGGATTGCTTCTTTCTCGTTAATCGCGAATGATGCAATCCGGATTTTTTTATTTATCAAAGTAAAATAAAGCCATGGCTGCAATTGATCTGACCCGTCTCGACAAGCAAATCGACGAGCTTGCGCTCTTCATTGATGACCCACACGCATTCATCGAAGAGCTGCATCGTTTGCTTTCCTTTTATCACCGCTATTCCCACCGCCGTCATCAAAACCGCCAAATCAGCTTCCTCAAAAATTACGATATGCCCGAAAAAGTGCTTGGTCACATCGAAGCACGCTTAAAACCGCTTTCGCTCAACCAGCCCGACCAGGTTTTCGAGCTTGTCAAGCAACTTTGGCAAGACCCATTCTATGAAGCCCGTGAGCTTGCCAGCAGTATGCTCGGCAATCTGCCAATTTCCTGCAAAGATCAAATTCTGGAAACCATCGAAAAATGGCTGGCAGAGCCACTGGATCCAAGCCTGAGCGAAGCCGTTATCGACAAAGCCGGGCTCCGTCTTCAGGCAGAAAGCCCCGAAGATTGGGAAAAATTAATCAACCGCTTGCTGGAGGCTCCCAAAACTCAAAGCAAACGCCTCGGTTTGCTCGCTTTGAGCAAGTTGATAGCTGCGAGCACGGTTGACCGCTTGCCACTTTACCTGCGTTGGGTGCGAGATTTTTTGATTAGCCCGGACACTTCGGTTGACAAAGCGCTTGAAAGAGTGGTCGAGGCTCTGGCAGAAAAATCCCCGCAAGAGAGCGCCTATCTCCTGCGCGAAGTTCTGACAGACAGCAACGATGCTGCTGTTGGTCGAAGGATGCGCCATTATTTGCCTTTTTTCGACGAAGAACCTCAGCAGCGAATTTTGAAAGCAATCAAAAATCAAGTTATCTTTCCGGATAAGTAATTCGAAGACTACCTCCCCATGGGCGGATTCCGTTTTTGAATCCAGCAGAATATAGAACCACCATAAGCCGGATTTCGTTTTTGAATCCGGCAGAATATAGAACCACCGTAGGCCGGATTCTGTTTTTGAATCCGGCAGAACATAGAACCACCGTAGGCCGGATTCCGTTTTTGAATCCGGCATTTTGTTTGCCAAGCTGTGCCGGCTTGAAAAACACAAGCCGGCCTACGCAACAGTTCATTTTCCTTTATACTTAATGCATGAAAAACTTCCGAAAATCTCTTCTGTTCTGCCTCCTTGCTACCAGCCTGCTTTTTGCTTGCCAATCGCAGGCGGCTGATCCAACGCCGGAAGCCGCAACAGCCACGCTAAGCATCATAACGGAAACACCGATGCCAAGTTCAACCCCCGAACCGACTATAGAACCCAGCAAGACCGCCCAGCCCACTCCACAACCGACGCAAGAAGAGCTTGTTGCCACGGCACAACCGCAAAGTTTGGGTTTTGACTATCCGGAAAGTCATTACATCCTCGGCATTTCGGGGCACAAACAAGCCTATCCCCTCAGCTGTGAAGCCAGTGCCGCATCCGATTGGGCAAACTTCTTTGGCTTGTCGGTATATGAATCGAGCATCCAATTTGCCCTCCCAAGCTCCGACAATCCCGACTATGGTTTTGTCGGTCAGGTTTTGACCGATGTTTGGGGGCAGATCCCACCTTATGCTTACGGAGTCCATGCCGGCCCAATTGCTGATGTGCTGACAGAAAAAGGCTTGCCGGCTAAAGCTGTGGTCAATTATTCGCTGGAAGAAGTCAAACAAAAACTTTCAGAAGACAAGCCGATTATCGTTTGGGTGATTGGCAATATGGAATATAGCGAACCCTCCGAATTTATCGATTCAGAAGGCCGCAGCGTAACCGTTGCACCCTACGAACACGTGGTCATCTTGACCGGTTACAGCGAAAGCCATATTCGTTATATGAATAACGGTAAATTTTATGACACGCCAAATGAAGTTTTCCTGATGTCCTGGGGTGTTTTGGGGAATATGGCTGTCATCAGCGACTAAATCAGCATCCGGAGCTTTGAATCTGTCCTTAATTCATTCCATTTTGAATGAATTTTTCACACTTTTCAGAAATACGATACAATAACTTCCAACTACTCAATAATTGAGCTATTATCGGAGGAATGAATGAAAAAAATCTTGCCCATCTTTATCATATTCGCAGTTTTCTTGTCCGCCTGCACCGCTGCACCGGCCAACGAACCTGCCCAACCAGCTGAGGAGGTCGAATTGATCGTATTTGCTGCTGCATCACTCCAAGAAACCTTTGAACAAATTGGCAAACTGTTTGAAGAAGCCAATCCCGGTGTCAAAGTGGTTTTCACCTTTGATTCTTCGGGGACTTTGAAAACCCAAATTGAAAATGGCGCACTGGTTGACGTTTTCGTTTCTGCTGCTCAAAAGCAAATGAACGAACTCCAAGCCGGAACCGAAGCCAACACTGCCGGCCTTGACTTTGTCGATGCCGACACTCGTATGAACGTTGTCGAAAACAAGGTTGCCCTGGCAGTTGCTGCCGGTAATCCAGCCAATATTCAAACTTTCGCTGATTTAGCCAATGCTGATGTCAAAGCGATTGCCCTCGGCAATGCTGATGTTCCCGTCGGTCAATATTCAGAAGAGTTGCTGAAAAACCTCGGCATTTGGGATGAAATTCAACCCAAAGTCTCTTACGGTTCCAACGTCAAAGAAGTTACCACCTGGATCAACGAAGGCGTTGCCGATGGTGGCATTATCTACAAAACCGATGCCTTCTCTGCTAATCTCGAAACCGTCGCCGAAGCAGATGGTACTCTTTTGAAAACACTGGTTATTTACCCGGGTGCTGTCATGAAAAACAGCGCTCACCCCGAACAAGCAAAAGCTTTCCTCGCCTTCCTGCACACTCCCGAAGCTGAGAAAATTTTGACTACTGTCGGCTTCTCCATTCCCGCTCCACAAGCGAGATAATCTCTTACTTCCGACCCCGTGAAAGCATTCACGGGGTCGGAAACTATAGTAGCCCACGCATGAGCCTCGCAAACATGGATTGGTATCCCCTCTGGAATTCCCTGCGGGTTGCCGCAATCAGCACCGTAATCATCTTCTTTAGCGGTATTTACGCTGCCTGGTATATTGCCAAAATGCCACGCTGGCTCAAAGGTATTTTAGACGTAATCCTCACCTTGCCCCTCGTTTTGCCACCAACTGTTGTCGGTTTCTTCTTGTTGAAAATCTTAGGTCCTTATTCTGCCATTGGCAAATTTTTTATTGATACGGCAAACACTCGTTTGGTGATGGAATGGTATTCGGCAATTTTTGCTTCGGTTGTGGTGGCTTTTCCTTTAATGTACCGAACTGCAAGGGGAGCTTTCGAAGGTTTTGACAAAGACCTGCAATATGCCGGTCAAACACTCGGCATGTCAAACAACAAGATTTTTTGGAAAATTGTTATCCCAACCACCAGTCAGGGAATTTTGGCAGGCACAGTCCTCGCTTTTGCCCGTGCTTTGGGTGAATATGGTGCGACCAGCATGATTTCCGGTTACACTCCCGGCAAAACAGCCACAATTTCTACAACTGTCTATCAATTATGGCGAACCGGGAACGATGCCCAGGCATATCTTTGGGTGGCAATCAACGTCGCCATCAGCACAGTCGTTTTGCTGGCAATCAACTCTCTCGAAACGCGCAATTCAAACAAAATTGCTGTTGTGGAAATGGAACGCTAATGCTGCGTGTAAACTTCAGAAAACAGTTAAACAACTTTGAATTAAAGGTGAATTTCGAAGCAGATTCCGAAGTTATGGGCATCCTGGGTCCCTCCGGTTGTGGAAAAAGCA
>JAGOIM010000098.1 GCA_017995665.1 Anaerolineaceae bacterium
AAACGCTAATTGGTGTGATGGGTGAAATTCATCCCATGGTCAGACAAAATTATGACTTTGCCGAAGGTCCGGTTTTAGCGGTTGAAATCTATTTGGATAAATTAATGCCTTTGATTGGCAAAGGTTTCGAAGCCAAACCGCTCTCCACCTTCCCTGCCATGGTTGAAGACATCGCGCTCTTGGTGAACGAAGACGTCCCAGCCGAAAGAATTGAAGAGCTGATCTGGCGTGCCGGTGGAAAACTTTTACAAAAAGTGGTTTTGTTCGACCTCTTCCGCAGTGAAAAACTTGGGCTTGGCAAGAAAAGTCTGGCATATCAACTGACTTATCAAGCCTTTGACCGCACCCTAACGGTGGCAGATGCTGCTGCAGTCCGCAAGAAGATAACAAAAGTTTTGTCTTATGAAATCGGTGCGGTGCTAAGGGACTCTTAGGAAAAATGATGAAAACAGTTTTAACCTTTACGCATAATGGCATGGGCGATGCGCCCGAAGGCTTGCAAGAAGCCTTGGTTGTCAAATATCTAAGTTTGTTAAGCCAGGAAAGCGATTTGCCTTCTCAAATCCTGTTTTATACCGAAGGCGTAAAGCTGGTTTGCGAAGGCTCACCGGTGATTGGCTGGTTGAAAATTTTGGAAGAAAAGGGCGTTGAGCTAACCATTTGCTCTACTTGCCTGGATTTCTTCGGCTTGTCAGATCAGGTCCGCGTTGGTAAGGTCGGTGGAATGCCTGGGATTTTGAAAGCCTTGCAAGAAGCAGAAAAAGTTATCAGTCTTTAAGCGGCATGCTTGAAGCAAAAATTTCAGATTTTAACAACCTGAAAATCGTCTTTTGGCGAAAATAATTTTCGTACGGAGGGGTTTTAACCCCTCCTGTATGGATAACTTATTAAAATTTTTTGGGCTTTACTTCAACATAGGGCTGGGTTGAAACCCAGCCGTACGCCATAATCTTTTCCTCGTTGAAAATTATTTTTTGGTAAAAATTGGAAACTCCGGAATCTTTAAGCGGCAAACTTAAAACAAAACGGGATGATTAAAAATGCCATCCCGTTTTTTCTTGCGTAAATGAAAAACCTTACCAAACGCGCTCAAGTTCTGGATTTTCAGTCGCTTTCCGGCCCACTTTTGCCAAATCAACCCATTCTCCATGAACTTTTACCCGAACGACATCGGCAGTAAAGTCCGTATTCGTCGCTCCGGAATTATTGAAAAGGGAAGAACCAACCGCATAGATATCAACCGGCACTTCGAGCTTCTCGAATTTAGTAATTTTTTCGTTATTAAAGCCACCGGAAACGACAATTTTGACGTTTTGACAATATTCCTTGGCGATTTCAAGCGCTTCTTCCGGCAAATCCCAATCGAGATAAGCACTGTCCAGCGCCTGACGAGTTTTGAAGACCAGGCGCGGATTCACGCCCAAATCAAGCGCAGGATCGCCCAAGGGTTGCACGGAAACATCGCGCATACTCGATCCGGTGTCCAAGCGCACGCCATATAGCACATAGCGTTTCGCCTCTTCCATCTCACCTTTATTGATCAGTTCATAATATTTCTCGAACATCACCTTGGCAACCTGAAGCGAAATACCGACACAATCATTGGTGAAATCAACCAGGGCAATTCGCGAAATTTCAGCCGGCAAAACTCGTGAGAAAGCCAAAACCGCCTCTGCCGTATCACCCAAAAAGCTGCAAATCCCGGAATGCGAAATCGTTCCGCCACCAAAACCGCCCCACCAATCTCCCTGTGCATCCGTTGAAACATAGGTTGAAGTGTTTTCGCCGAAGTCCATGTTATAGCGTTGGACAGCCATCAGATAGGCATAACCATCGGCCGCCTGCACCTCGTGCACGTCAAAGCGGGCGGGAAAAAACATCAGCGGTTTGCCATTGGCGGCCACCTGCGTGTTGTAAACATTCGTCGCAATTCGGCTGGCGCGGGCTAAAATGCCCAAAGTTGAGGTTTCGAGAATAGCAAAATCACGATAGCGACCGCGGACGCGCATAACAGGCTGAACATGCAGCGGGTTGCCGTCATAATGGACTGTTGCCCCGTCCTGCACTGCCCAAACCTGCAATTTATCAGCGGTGCTGACAAATTCGCCATCCTCAAAATAACCGGTGGCATGCTGGAGCATCGTCAGGGCTTTGTCAACTCCGACCACAATTGTGGTGCCCGGACGTCGGGTGAACCATTGCATTTCGACTTCAATATCACCGGTCATAATATCTTCCGGAGAAATGCCGGGCGGCAAACGATGATCACTGCCTTGGTAACGATAGCCTTGTTCGGATAGCTTTTCGAGCATCGTGGCGATATTGACGAAATACTTATCGGCATACCAGCCTTTACGCATCCGTTCAATGTCTAATTTGAAAGTTTTATCATCCAAACGTTTTCCGTTGAAAAGACTCATTTTTCCTCAATTTCAGGCATTTTCTGCCAGATTAAATCAGTGCTTAAAAAAGCGATTCGTGCGGGTTCTTCTCGTCCAGTTTTGCCAAAGCATAAGAAGCTGCCCCGGCAACCAGGAAGAGCACGGCGCAAATCGCAATCGTACCAAAACCACTCACACCCGAAGGAATGATTGCGGCAGTCGAACCAATCACAACACCGAGAATCAAATGATACATCAAGGTGTATTGCCTGCTGAAAAGCCAGTTGATTAGCTTGGCGAACAGGAAAATTACCAAAACTAAGCCAATAACCAAGGGGATAATCACACCGAAATCCAAATTCTTGATTCCGGTTGCCATAGGATGATACAACTCCATATACATAAGAAAATTGGATGGACTCAAACCGGGGACAATCAGCCCCAAACCAGTTAGGGCACCGGCCATAACCCAAGCCCAGAAACTGCCTTCCACTTGAACCGAGCCAATCGTTTCAATCCAGCCCATAAAGAAATAGATAGCAACCGCAACGCCCACCAGCAAAACCCAATGCCAGGGTTTTCGGCCTTCTTTTCCGGCAGTTTTTACCAAAGATGGAATTGTTCCTGCGATGAAGCCAATAAAGAGCCAGGTGAACTGGGCTTCATAATTATCAAGAGCAAAATCAACCACTGCCGAAAAAGCCACCACACCCAGAAAACCACCAATTCCAACCGGCAAGAAAAAGAGTAATTGTTCGACAAATTTTTTGCGAAGATCTGCCAACCAGCGCAAAAGCGGCTCGTAAATTCCAAAAACAACCAACATCACACCACCGGAAAGACCGGGAGTGATGGCACCGATGCCTGCCAAAAAGCCTTTAAAAAAGCGAACAATCCAGCCAACGAAAGAATTCCCGGGATTTCCTGCTGGTTTTGTAGTTTCTATTTCTGTTTCTGTTTCTGTAGTCATAAAACCTCTATTCAAAATGCGTTGCGTCCATTCTACAACAGTTTAGGAAATCGGTGAAATAGCTGTCAGCACCCGGCTATTGGAAATTGACGGTTTCTAAATTGGGGATCCTTGGCTGAATACCCCAATTTTCTTGTAATTAACTGTTTCTTGCTTAAGTCAGTGTTAGAATGGTTGCGAGGAAATTTATGAATAACAAAACTGATTATAAATACATAGAAAAAATTAAAATGAGTGGCAACGATTGTGATTTTCACGGTCAATGGAAACCGGCCGCGTTTTTCCGCGCAATGGGAGACGTTGCCTTGCACCATTCTGATACGGTTGGAGCCGGTCTGGATGACATGGCAGCTCATGATTGTTTTTGGGTTTTTAGCCGCACAAAAATCAAATTTATTCGCTATCCGAGATTTAACGAAGAAATCACCGTTCGCACATGGGCTCGCAAAATTCAACAAAAGATTTTTTACATCCGTGAGGCTGAATTATTGGATGAGCAAGACAAATTTGTCGCTTTGACAACCTCCGCCTATCTGGTGGTCGATATGGAACATCGCAGCCTCGTTCCGGCATCGCGTCTGCCCTGGGTGAACTTCGATCTAACTCACGACGAATATGCAATTGATGAACAACTTGATAAATTAATTCTCCCCGAAGGCGGAGAAGAATATCTTAGACAGACAATTGGCTATTCAGCGGTTGACCCGAACGGTCACGCCAACAACGGCCGCTATGTAGAAGCGATTTGCGATAGTTTTGACTTCGATCGCTACAAAACGCAGGAAATCGATTGGATGCAAATCAATTTTGATAAAGAAGTGCGCCCAAAGGATACCGTTGCGGTAAATTGCGTCGAACTACCGGAGCAGGAACTGTTCTATGGCTTGAGCGGAAATAATTTAAGCAATCAGAGCCGCGCTTTTGAAGCGTTGGTTAAGTTTCGCCCAAGACTCTCCGACTAAGACTGCTCTTCCCTGAGAAAGTTCTTTTCCAGGTAATCCAGCCAATGCAAGGTTGCCCGGTCGCGATAGAGACGATAGGATGTTACGAAAAACTCGTCAACGCCCTCTTCGTTTCGATTGTTAAAATCGTTTTGTAAACCATCGTACCAGGCTTGGCTTACCTGCCGTTGCTTTTGAATAAGCTCCAAAACCGCTTCGTTCCCGTATCGTCGGGCGACAATTAGCTTAGCCAAAAAAATTTGGCGCAAATCGCGCGCTTTAGGCACCGGGGTCGCAATCCATTTCATGAGGGAACTCTTACCTGCCTCCGTAATCCGGAGCATGATTCGACCTTGCGCCTCTTCAGATTCTTCAGAAAATTGTTCGATGTAGCCATCGAGTTCCAGCCGGTCTAATTTTGAATAAAAAAGAGCTTGCTTCACATTCCAGATTTTATTGACACCGGGCATTTCGCAGAGGCGATTATGCAGTTCGTAGCCATATAGCGGCTGTTCATCCAGCATTGCCAAAATGATGTGTTCCAGAGAAATTGGGCTGGCAGGACGAGGCATAACTACTCGTCTTTCTCTACTGTAACAGTCTCGTCTTCTCTGTTGGGGACAATGCAAAGGAATTCGAAAGCTTCATCGCCAATCGTTTCATAGCTGTGAGGGACAGTTGCCGGGATGTAAACCACGTCCCCGGCTTTGACAATGAATTCTTCCTTATCAATCAAAACCTTGGCACTTCCGCTGAGGACATATTGCTCATGCTCCACCAAATTGTAATGGAAGGGCATCGAACCGCCACTTTTGATGCTGAATTTGCGCAAGGCAAAATTGGGAGCTTCATTCGAAGAGATCAAGACCGCTTTATAAGCGTCCTTGCCAAGCGGCAGAAGCTCACTCGGGACTTCATGACTATGTTTTACGGACATAAATTCCTCCTTACTTTTTCTTAATAATATCTTACTTTTTTTGGGAAGCAAAGTAAAATAAGAGCATGAATTTAAAATCACAGTCCACCGAAGTTAAAGCGACAACATCCGGCAAAGAAAGTTCCGGAGATGTTGACAAAAAGAAAGATCAACTAGGTCCAGAAAATCGCAAGCGGCTTTGGCAAGACATTCTGGATTATTTTTTGTGTTCTTTGGGTGGCGTGATTTATGCTTTTGGCATGAATATGCTGATTTTGCCTGTCGGTTTGACCATTGGCAACCTGACCGGTATCGCCCGGATTTTTCTAAGCTTACTACAATGGATCTTCCCTAACTTACAAGATATCACCGGCATTCTCTATTTGGCTTTGAATTTGCCCCTGATGATTTTGGCTTTCAGCTCCATCAATCGCAAATTTTTCATGAAAACACTGATTTCGGTCATTACGACCAGTGTGGTTTTAACCTTTATTCCGATTCGTCCAATCATCCCCGAGCTAACTGACATGCTCACAATTGTCCTTTTGGGTGGTTTGATTTGCGGTTTTGGCGCCGGCCTTTCTTTACGTGTCGGCGGTTCTGCCGGTGGAATTGACATTCTGGCAGTATATATGAGTATGAAAAAGCCGGATTTCAGCGTGGGACGGGTCAATCTGATGATTAGCCTGATTGTTTATCTGCATGCCTGGTTTACCAAAACTCCGGTGATTGTGAT
>JAGOIM010000099.1 GCA_017995665.1 Anaerolineaceae bacterium
TATCGTTTGGGTTTCTTCGGTTACTTCAAGTGACCCAAATGAGGTTATTACTTACTCAACATCAGTTCCGATCACGGTTTTGGGTCAAAACCCCGATTTGTTGATCATGAAGCAAAGCAATACCAGTCTGACTGTTACATTGCGCGCTCCTCGCTCTGTCCATGAAAAAATCGCCCGTAATTTTAGATTGATTACCGCTCAAATTAATCTTTCCGGGCTCGGTTCCGGTGAATATATCCTGACACCCGAGTTGAACACCGACAGCTTCAAACCGGTTCAGGTTATAGAAATGAACCCGGATAGGATTGATGTCACTTTGGAGCAAGTGGAGCAAAAAAGTCTTGAAATTACCATCAACACATCCGGCAGCCTTCCAATTAGTTATGAAGCTTCCGATCCTGTTTTGAGCACCAATGAAGTACAAATTGTTGGTCCTCAATCTTTGGTAAGGCAAGTCGCAAGCGTTGTCGGCAATATTGACCTGACCAACGCCACCAGCAGTATCAACCGAAATGTCAGTCTGAGGGCAATCGACAAGCGAGGCAACCCTGTTGAAGGTGTTAGCATAAGCCCCAGCACAGTTACCGCTGATGTTGAAATTAAGCAGTTGGTTGGCTATCGAAACGTATTTATCAAAATTGTTACCACCGGCACTATCGCTCAGGGATACCATCTGACAAGCCTGCTTGTGACCCCGCCAAACGTAACCATTTATGCCTCCGACCCGGATCTTGCCGAGAATATGCCGGCCTTTTTAGACACTGAACCAATCAACCTGACAGGAGCCTACGAAGATTTCAACCTCAACGTTACGCTTCAGCTTCAGGATGGCATTGTAGTTGTCGGCAATCCGGAAGTAACGGTCCATATCGGCATTGAAGCAATCCAATCATCCATTCAGCTTTTGGCGGTTCCGGTTGAAATTATTAACATGACGAATGGCTTGAAAGTTAACCTTTCGCCAGATACCGTCGATTTATATGTTTCCGGTCCGATGAACTTGCTCGAACAGCTTGTGGCGGGTGATATCAAGGTTGTTATCGACCTAAAAGACCGCATACCGGGAACCTATCAACTAACCCCAGAAATTAACCTGACCGATTCTGACCTGCGCCTGGATTCTATCCTTCCGGGTACAATCGAGGTCGTGCTTTGGCGCTGACAACCATAATTTAAGGAATTATCAAAATGCAAAAACCTGTAGTAGTCCTGGTCGGAAGACCTAACGTCGGAAAAAGCACGCTCTTCAATCGTCTTGTCGGGCAAAGACTGGCAATCATCGACGATGTACCCGGAACCACACGCGACCGTCTGGTGGCGGAAAGTGATTGGGCCGGTCACGATTTTTTTGTCGTCGACACCGGCGGAATTGACCCGCAAAAACAAAGAACGCAAGAACCGCTCTCAATTGGTTCATCCGAATTCATTAAAGATATCCGCAATCAAGCAGAAATCGCGCTCGAAGAAGCCGATGTGATCCTCTTGATAACCGATGCCATGGCTGGTGTCAGCCAGGCAGATCGCGAAATGGTTGATCTTTTACGCAAACGCAGAGGAAAAGACGAACGGCCTATGCCTCCCATTCTGCTGGTGGTTAATAAAGCCGACAGCGACCTCGGCCGAATGAATGCCATGGATTTTTATTCTCTCGGCCTTGGCGAACCCTATCCCATTTCAGCCATTCACGGAACCGGCACCGGCGACTTACTCGATGCAGTGATTGATCTCTTCCCTGTCCGAGTTGACGAAGACGAGGAAGATAAGAGCATCAAAATTGCCATTGTCGGTAAACCCAATGCCGGTAAGAGCAGCCTTTTGAATAAAATGACCGGGCAAGAGCGTGCAATCGTCAGCAATATCCCCGGCACTACGCGCGATGCCATTGACACCAAACTCAACGTTGACGGGCAAGAATATACCCTGATTGACACTGCCGGAATTCGCAAACGCGGTTCGGTTGAACCGGGTGTTGAAAAATATTCGGTTCTGCGCGCTATGCAGGCGATCGAACGCTGCGATGTCGCTATTTTGGTTATCGATGCCGAAAGCGGAATTACCGCCCAGGATACCCACATCGCCGGATATATCAACGAAGCCTGGAAGAGCGTTTTGGTTGTTATCAATAAGTGGGATTTAATCGAGAAGGACAATTTGACGGCAATTGACTATGAAAAACATGTTCGCAGAGAGTTGAACTTTTTACCCTATGTGCCGATAATTTTCATCTCGGCAAAAACCGGTCAGCGCGTCCATCAGGTTTTGCCGGCCGCCTATGAAATTCAACAAGAACGCATTCGCAAACTGCCGACCGCCCAATTGAATAAAATTTTGGTTACTGCGCAAGATAAACACCAATCCCCATCCGGAATTGGCAAACCGCTGCGCATTTATTATGGCACCCAGGTCAATACCGCTCCACCGACGTTTTTGCTCTATTGCAACGATCCCAGCCTGGTACATTTTACCTATATGCGCTTCCTGGAAAACCAAATTAGAGAAACATTCCCATTTAAGGGAACTCCGATTAAAATTATTTTGAAAAAACGTGAAAGGCGTGATTAAGATTGAAACTCACCAGGCAGAATAATTTACGATTCAGTCAGCCTGATGACGCTCTGGATAACCTATGGAACAAAACGAAAATTTGATTGAAGATAATGAAGAGTCTAAGGCTCTTAATGTAACTGAAGCATCTGAAGAATCTGAAGCACCGGAAACAATCGTTGAAGTTGAAATCGCAGAACCAGACAGTGAGAAAAAAAAGAAGGGGAAAAGCTTCTGGCGCGATCTGGTGGAAACTTTGATTTTGGCTCTTGCCCTCTTTTTGATATTAAACACAATCACCGCTCGGGTAAAAGTCTTTAATGTCAGTATGCAACCAACCCTCAAACAAGGCTATTTGCTGCTCGTCAATAAGCTCGCTTATAAATTCGGCGAACCACATCACGGCGATGTTATTGTCTTTCACTACAACGGCGTGCAAGATGATGACTACATCAAAAGGGTAATCGGTTTGCCGGGTGATGTTATAGAAATCCGTGGTGGTGTTGTCCGTATTAATGGCAGTGCTATCACCGAACCCTATATTGCCGATGTTCCAAAATATTCCGGAGAATGGACTGTCCCGGAAAACGAACTCTTCGTTTTGGGTGATAACCGCAACAATTCTTCGGATTCTCACCAATGGGGAACGATAAAGATGGAATGGGTGGTAGGCAAAGCGGTATTAATCTATTACCCATTTTCTGAAGCTCACATGCTGAGCGTCGATAACCTTGTTTATCCCGTGCCAGAAACGGGGAGCAGGTAAACAGGAAACAGGAAATAGGAAATAGGTAACAGAAATAATTTCACCGATACTTATTTCAAAATAGAACTGTACGGAGGGGTTTTAACCCCTCTTCGTCTGAAATGGGTCCTAACCCATTTCAGTTTTAGATGAAAATACGGCCGGGTTAAAACCCAGCCGTACGTCATATTGTCTTCCAAAATAATCAATGTCCGAGTTTATAACTCAACCATCTTCGCATCAACCGCTTCGGCTTGTATGATTCCGCGGTCAACGTTGACGAAGCGCAGCATAATAATTCCAGCCACGAAAAATACTACCAGAGAGATTATTCCCAAGCGTGGGTCACCGGTTCGGGCGGTGATGAAAGCCATCAAAGCCGGTCCAATTACGGTGTTGAATTTTTCAGATACGCTGAAAAAGCCATAGAACTCAGCGCTCATGCTCTTGGGCATCATTTTCCCAATCAAAGATCGGCTGAGAGCCTGACTGCCACCTTGAACCATCGCAACGCCAAAACCCAGAACGTACATATGCCATTCTTGGGACATAAAATAACCAACAACCGCAACGACCGCATAAATTGCCAGGGACAAGGTGATTGCATTCTTGTTACCCCATTTTTTACCCAATTTCCCAAACAAAATCGAGAAGGGAGCAGCCACAAATTGCACCATCAAAAAAGTGCCCAAGGTGGTCATCTGTCCAAAACCAAGGTCGCTGGCATAAGCGGCTGCCATGGTGATAATCGTACCAATGCCGTTAGCATAGACTAAGAAAGTTAGCATGAAGAGGAAAAGGTCTTTGAATTTGCGCATATCTTTGATGGCTTTCAGATTTCGTTGAATACCAACCACAAAGACGTTTTGACCGACCTCAACTTTTTCACCGGTTGCAGGTGGTTCTTTGACATCGCGGAAAATCGGAATCGAGAAGACCGCCCACCAAATGGCAACACTTAAGAGACTCAGGCGCATCATTAATGCGGTTGCTTCGGCTTCCGGCATATTGGTTAATAGCTTGGGTCCAAAGAAAATCATCGCGACATTAATTAACAGGAGCAAACCGCCGCCGATATAACCAAGCGCATAACCGCGCGAGGAAACTGCATCGATTTCTTCATCTTTGGCAACATGGGGCAAGAGGCTGTCATAAAATACCAAAGAACCTGCAAAACCGATCGTTCCGAGAATATAAAGCACAATACATAATGTTTGATCGGCTGGGCTTACTACGAACCACAAAAGGGCGGTACTGATTACACCGAGGGCAACAAAAATTCCCATAAAGAGCTTTTTGCGAGCTTTGAAATCGGCAATCGCTCCCAAAACCGGACCCATGAGCGCTGCGATAAGACTACCAATTGCCACGGCGTTGCCCCAAATCGGCACAGCGGCACCCTTGGCAATGTAGGTAGCAAAATAGAGTGGCAAAACCACACCCATGATGGTTGTCGCGAATGAGGAATTCGCCCAGTCATACATCGTCCAGGCTTTGACTGCGCGTTTGTATTGCTTGTCATCAATTTCGTTTTGATTTTCCATATTCTCCTAAGGTATCGAATAATCTATTATTGGCGGTGCTGTCAAATCTGCACCGAGAGACACGAAGGTTTCATCAATTAATTTTAACAGTTCTTCCGGCTCGGTAGTGGTCAGAAGCGGTTTCATTTGCTCGCGAGATAAATTGTAAGGTTCAAGGTAGGCTTTCAAACTTTTGCGGAAGGGCATAACACCCCTTTCCGGTTGCAGACGGCTCATATCTTCCAGTTGGAAGCGAGCGGTTTGATAGACTTCAGAAATCGAGATTTCATCGCGATTGCGCCAGCTGAAAATCCAGGGGTTCGCTTTAGCAGCCCGCCCAATCATCACAGCATCACAACCGGTTTCATTTAACATGCGCTTTGCGTCTTCAACAGTCACAACATCACCATTGCCAATTACAGGAACACTTAAGCGCCGCTTGAGTTCCGCAATTTGCTCCCAGCGGGCTGGTTTATTGAAAGAGCGCTTCATCGTCCTGCCATGCAGTGCAACCAGTTTTGCGCCATTTTCAACCGCAATTTCAGAAAGCTCAAGATAGTTGAGCGATGTTTCATCCCAGCCCAAGCGCATTTTAGCCGTAACCGGAACTTTGACCGCTTGCGTTACCAGGCGAAAGATATCGCGCACCATCGACGGATTACGCATCAAACCCACCCCGGCTCCGCGGTTTGCCACGCTGCCGGCCGCACAGCCCATGTTGATGTCAATCATGTCCGGCTTGAATTCCTCTTCAATTTGGGCAGCGCATTCTGCCATGCGGACAGCGTCGTTATCAAGCAATTGAACGGCAAAGGGGCGTTCGGCTTCGCGAAAGAGCATCCGTTTGAGCTCATAACTTTTCTGATGGGCAAAATCAAGCGTGTTGACAAATTCAGAAACCGAATATGCCGAACCGAGTTTGCGCGTTATCCAGCGGAAACTGGCATCCGAAAGCCCATCCATCGGCGCAAGGATAAGACGCCCATAAATCGGGATGTCGCCAATCATCAGGCTTGGGCTTTGCTCTCGTTCAATCATATTTATTCTTTCGTCCTGAAGAAAATACTAACAATTTTGTTTGCACCAACCGGCATCTCGATTTTTCCGTTTTCGCTAATTTCAAGGTT
>JAGOIM010000100.1 GCA_017995665.1 Anaerolineaceae bacterium
ACATCAGCGTTTTATCCTTATTCAGAAATTAAAACATGGAGAAAAAAATGAAAAAATCCTTATATCTTGTTATCAGCGCATTACTTGCCATGACTTTATTCGTCGGCTGCGCAACAAGCAATGCGAGCAACAACCAAGCAATCAGTGTTGTTTCTCGTGAAGATGGCAGTGGTACTCGTGGTGCCTTTATTGAACTTTTTGGTATTGAAGTCAAAGGTGATGATGGTACTAAGAAAGATATGACCACCAAAGACGCCGTTATCGCCAACAAAACCGACGTCATGCTCACCAATGTCGCCAACGACCCAAATGCTATTGGTTACATTTCCCTCGGTTCTCTCAATGATTCTGTCAAAGCACTTCAGATTGACGGTGTAGTTGCCAGTGCTGCAAATGTGAAAAACGGAACCTATCCCGTTGCCCGTCCTTTCAATATCGCCACCAAAGGTGATTTGGATGAGCTAACCGCAGATTTCATCAATTTTATTATGTCAAAAGAAGGCCAGGATGTAGTTGCAGCAAGTTACATTGCTATTGATGAAAACGCCCCTGCTTTTACCTCAACCAAGCCGGCTGGCAAAATCACCGTCGCAGGCTCATCTTCTGTCACACCAATTATGGAAAAACTGAAAGAAGCTTATCTCGTGATTAATCCTGACGCTGCAATTGAAATCCAAATGACCGATTCTTCAGCCGGATTAACCTCCGCAATGGAAGGCGTCGCTCAAATCGGTATGGCGAGCCGCGAACTCAAAGATAACGAATTGGCTGAGCTCAATGCCACTGCAATTGCAATGGATGGCATCGCAGTAATCGTCAACAATGAAAACACACTAACCGGTGCTACCAGCGAACAGATCAAAGCTATTTTCACCGGAGAAACCACCTCTTGGGGCGACATTAAATGAAAAAAGCTCGCTTGAGGGAATCCATCCTGCAAGCGGTTTTTATGGTATCAGCGCTCACTAGCATTCTTGCAGTAGCGCTGATTTCTGTTTTTTTGTTTGCATATGGTATTCCTGCTATCGCTGAAATTGGCCCTCTGAAATTTCTCTTAGGGCTCGAGTGGGCTCCGGTCGATACCCCACCATCTTTTGGAATTCTGCCCATGATTCTTGGCAGCCTCTATGTTACCGCCGGTGCAATAATAATTGGTGTGCCTACCGGGGTATTGGCTGCAGTCTTTATGGCAAAAATCTGTCCAAAATCAATCTACAACCCACTTAAATCGGGGATTGACCTCTTGGCAGGCATCCCCTCGGTCATCTATGGCTTCTTCGGAATGGTTACGATTGTCCCGGCTGTCCGCAATATGTTTGGCGGAAATGGCAACAGCATCCTATCTGCTTCGATCTTGCTTGGGATGATGATTCTCCCAACCATCATTGGAATCACGGAGAGTTCTCTTCGTGCCGTGCCGGAGGAAACCTACGAAGGAGCGGTCGCTTTAGGTGCAAGTCACGAGCGGACGGTTTTCCGTGTCTTACTCCCTGCTGCTAAATCCGGTGTCTTAACCGCAATTATTTTAGGAGTTGGCAGGGCAATTGGTGAGACGATGGCAGTCATTATGGTTGCAGGTAATCAAGCCCGTATGCCCGATGGGCTCCTAAAAGGCATCCGTACGCTGACCGCCAACATTGTGCTTGAAATGGGCTATGCCGGACAAGGCTTGCATCGCGGAGCGCTAATTGCTACCGGTGTTGTTTTATTTGTCTTTATCCTAATCATCAATTTGAGTTTCTCTGTACTTAGAAAAAGAGGAGATAAATGAACAAGACAATAGTGAAGCCTCCCCGGTCTTTTCGGGATTACGTAGAGCTTGTTCTTCAAGCTATTAAGCGCTTTTTTCGCAAGGTTGAAGATTTTGTCTTGCCAATTGCTCCTTGGCTGGCAGCCGGACTAACTTTTGGAGTATTAATCTTTTTGGTTGGGCACATTTTGATAAATGGAATTCCTTTTATCACCCCTTCCCTCTTTTCGCTTGAATATAACTCTGACAATGTTTCCTTGCTGCCCGCTTTTATAACAACCATTATCATGGTCTTTTTATCCCTCTTGATTGCCGCACCGCTGGGGCTCTTTACCGCTATTTATCTGGTTGAATATGCTCAACGTGGCAATCGATTGGTGCGGGTGGTTCGGACTACTGTTGAGACATTATCAGGAATCCCATCGATTGTCTATGGGCTTTTTGGATCGCTTTTCTTTGTCGGTTGGTTGGGTTGGGGCTACTCGGTTTTGGCCGGAACCTTCACCCTTTCTATCATGATTCTTCCCCTGGTTATGCGTACTGCCGAAGAAAGCTTAAAATCTGTGCCGGACAGCTTTCGAGAGGGTTCTTTTGCCTTAGGAGCAGGGAAGTTGCGAACAATTTTTCGAATTTTATTACCTGCTGCCATGCCCGGCATTTTGTCGGGCATCATTTTGGCAATGGGACGTATTGTTGGGGAAACCGCAGCATTGATTTATACCGCCGGAACAGTGGCTCAAATTCCCACAAGCTTGTTTAATTCCGGGCGAACGCTTGCAATTCACATGTGGGCACTTTCGAGTGAGGCGCTCCATACCGGTCAAGCTTACGCCACAGCAGTTGTTTTACTTGTTTTGGTTATAGGAATCAACCTCCTTTCAGCAGCATTGGCAAAGAAAATTACAAAGGTTTAATTTGTGGAAAAAATAAAAATTGAGAATATAGAATTATGGTATAGTGCTTTCAAAGCATTGCATGGCATCAATATGTCCATTCAAGCCAACGAAATCACTGCTCTGATCGGACCTTCCGGTTGCGGAAAATCGACACTTTTAAAATGTCTGAACCGCTTGAACGACCTGATTGAAGGCTGCAAAGTTACCGGGAAAATCCTGCTGGATGGCGAGGATATTTACGCCAATAACAACGTAAACTTACTCAGAAAACGGGTTGGTATGGTTTTTCAAAAACCGAATCCCTTCCCGATGAGTATTTATGACAACATCGCCTTTGGTCCCCGAACGCATGGGGTTAATTCTCGTCTCTTATTGGATGAAATTGTTGAAACCTCGTTGAAGAATGCCGCGCTATGGGATGAGACCAAAGACCGCTTGAAGAAAAGCGCTCTCTCGCTTTCAGGTGGTCAGCAACAACGCCTCTGCATCGCTCGCGCTTTGGCGGTTGAACCGGAAGTCTTATTGATGGATGAACCTACTTCGGCTCTTGATCCGATCTCAACCTCAAAAATTGAAGATTTGATGGCTGATTTGAAAAAGAAATATACCGTCGTGATTGTGACTCATAATATGCAACAAGCAAGCCGCATATCTGATAAAACAGCTTTTTTCTTGCTCGGTGAAATGATAGAATATGGAGTAACAGAGCAAATTTTCTCTATGCCCAAAGACAGTCGGACAGAAGACTATATTACCGGGAGGTTTGGATAATGCGAAGACAATTTGACCAACAGTTGGACGAACTCAACACCATGCTAATTGAAATGGGCATGATGGTTGAATCTGCCATTGCCTCCTCAATCGAAGCTCTGGAAAAACAAGACCCCAAGCTTGCCCGGCAGGCGATTTTTGCTGATAACAAAATTGACCAAAAGGAAAGGGATATTGAAGCGCTTTGTCTAAAGCTCTTGCTTCAACAACAACCGGTAGCGAAAGATTTACGTCTGATCTCTGCCGCCCTTAAGATGATTACTGACATGGAGCGAATTGGTGACCAGGCTTCTGACATCAGTGAAATTTCTATTTATCTGATGAATTCCACCTTGATCCTAAACCTTGAACACATTCCCCAGATGGCAAAAACAACTGCCAGGATGGTCACACAAAGCATTGATGCTTTTGTCAAAAAAGATCTTGCCCTTGCCTTTGCAGTCATTGAATCTGATGATGAGGTTGACCGGCTTTTCGACGTTGTCAAGAACGACCTGATTCAACTGATTGCTGCTGACAGTCGAAATGGCGAGCAAGCCATTGACCTGCTAATGATTACCAAATACCTGGAACGAATCGGCGATCATGCCACTAATATTGCGGAATGGGTGGTGTTTTCAATTACCGGGAAACATAACAAAGCCGAGGAAATGGCTGACGAATAATGCGTACGATTTTTATTGTTGAAGACGATGAAGATATCCGCGAATTGATCGCTTATGCTCTTGAAAATGCTGGTTTTGCCAGCCGTCCTTTCGAAGATGGATTCTCCTTTTTTCTTGCTTTGCAAGAGACTTCAAGCATCCCAGATCTTGTTTTGTTGGATATCATGCTGCCCGGAATGGCAATTCCCGGAGCAGAGGGGCAAGACGGGCTCTCGATTTTAAAAAAATTAAGAAGCCAGCCCCTCTATAAGAATCTTCCCATCATCATGCTAACCGCCAAAGGCAGCGAAGCAGACAAGGTGAAAGGTTTGAATCTTGGCGCGGATGATTACATTGCCAAGCCCTTTGGCGTGACCGAGTTAATTGCCCGAATCAATGCGCTTTTACGCCGAACAGCACCATCTTCTGAAGAGAAAACTATTCTGAATTTCAAAACGCTAAGCCTCAACACTGAAAAACACTTGGTGATGGTCGACGAAAAGATTATCAATTTAACTTTTTTGGAGTTTGAGTTGCTCCACTACCTTTTGTTGAATGCTGAATTAGTTTTGAGTCGTGAAAAATTGACCGCAGAAGTCTGGGGTTATGATTTTTTGGGCGAAAGCCGAACCGTGGATATGCATATCAAATCTTTGCGCAAAAAACTGGGGCCGGCTGGGAGCTTTATTAAAACTATTCGCAGCGTTGGATACAAAATCGGTGAATAAATGAATAAAAGAATTTTTCGGTATATGAGTTTGGTTTTTCTCTTGAGTCTGACAATCTTTTCCATTCTATTAGGTTTAAGTTTTTCTCAACAATTTAGCAACCAAATTAATGAAAGCCTAAGAAACTTGCGTGTTTCGATAATTGACGACACGGGTAAGCTGCTTTTTGACAATTTGGTAGATCCATTGCCAGAGGAAAACCATCTTGACCGGCCTGAAGTTGCTGAGGCACTGAAAAATAACAGCGGCGAAAGTGAACGCTTTTCGACCACATTGGATGAAAAGACTTGGTATTATGCTTTAAGACTGCCAGATGGAAACATCCTGCGGCTGGCATTGACCGCTCAAACCGTGCGCGGCTTGGTTTCGGAATTTATTCCGGTTTTAATCCTTTGTCTGATAATCTCCAGCCTTTTGGCTTTTCTGCTTGCCCGGCTTCTGACCAAAAAATTGGTTGCCCCAATCAACAACCTCGATTTAAATCATTTGGAATTAAATGAATACGATGAACTTCTGCCTTTAATCAAGAAAATCGAAACACAGAAACAAGAACTCTCCGGTCAGCTGACTGAAATTGAAAGCCGCTCTTCAACCATCAACGCCGTAACAAGCAACATGCAGGAAGGCTTGCTAATGATTAATCCCGAGGGGAAGGTCTTGCTGGCAAATGAAAGTGTTCTGAAGATTTTAGGCATAACCGAAGCAGTTGGCAAGCATGTGATTGAAATCTGTCGCATTCCGGTATTTTTGGAAAATGTAGAGGCTTGCCTGACTGGAGAAAAACGAGAAAGCCTCATTCAATTTGAGGACCATTTTTATAACATTCTCTATAATCCGGTCCACGACGGAGACATTCTAAAAGGCGCAGTTCTTCTCTTTATCGATGTCTCAGAACGCTATGCGGCTGAAAATCATCGCAAAGAATTTTCTGCTAATGTGTCACATGAACTCAAAACCCCCATCACATCGATTGCCGCCTATTCGGAAATGATTGCCAATGGTGCAGTAAAAGAAGAAGACGTCCAACCCTTTGCAGAAAAAATTAATAATCAAGCCAAGCGTCTGATTGAAATTATCAACGACATTATCAAACTTTCTGAATTTGATGAGGGAGA
>JAGOIM010000101.1 GCA_017995665.1 Anaerolineaceae bacterium
GCGCCAACTCGACCCGCGCATAACCGCCTCGCGACCACTACGACTCTACCTCTACCAAATTGTAACTTCCAGCGACCCATTGCCCGCTTCGCAATCAGAAACGCTCGATTATATTGCAAGATTAGGCTTACCTGTCAACCCACTGCGCTGGCATGCCAATTCAATTCAGGAAGTCCTTCAAATTTGCGAGAAAGAAGGTTTGGAACGTCATAGTTGGCCCTATGATGCCGATGGCGTTGTCATAAAAATTGATGACCGCCAGCTTGCCGAATCACTCGGCGTTGTTGGCAAGGACCCGCGTTCTGCTCTGGCTTATAAATATCCTGGTGAAGAGGTCGAGACAATCCTGGAAGATATCCAGGTCAATGTCGGCCGAACCGGCGTCTTGACACCCCTCGCATTGCTTGAACCGGTCAATATCGGCGGTGTGGTGGTAAAACAAGCCACTTTGCACAATTTTGATTTCATAGCCGAAAAAGACATTCGGATTGGGGACCATGTATTGCTAAAACGCGCAGGAGAGGTTATTCCATACATCATCGCGATCTTGCCCGAAAAACGTAATGGCAACCAAACTTCCTATTCACCGCCTGCCGTTTGCCCCTCTTGCGGTGCTCCGGTTGAAAAAGACGAAGGCATGGTTGCCTGGTATTGCATCAATTCTGCATGTCCTGCTCAGCTAAGCCGCAATATTGAGCATTTCGCTTCCCGCGAAGCCATGGATATCAGCGGACTGGGAGAAAAAATTGTTCAACAATTAGTTGACAACAAATTGATCACTTCAGCCTCTGATTTATACCATCTCAAAGAAGAAGATTTGCTCAAATTAGACAAATTTGGCAGCAAAAAAGCTCATAACTTGCTTGACTCGATCAAAGCTTCCAAAAGCCAATCTTTGGCACGTTTAATCACCGCCTTAGGCATTCGTGGGGTTGGCGAAGTTGCTGCCGAAAAGCTAACAGAAAAATACAATGACCTTGACAGCCTTTCCCAAGCCTCCCAGGAAGCATTGAGAGAAATTGACGGAATCGGCGAAGTCGTTGCCAACGATATTCATGCCTGGTTTAGTGAAATTGACAATCAAAAACTACTGGCTAATTTCAAAGCTGTTGGACTATGGCCTCAAAACGAAACAACGCCAGCATCGAGCGGTGAATTGCCGCTATCCGGATTGAGCTTCGTCATCACCGGCACCCTCCCCACACTTTCAAGAGAACAAGCTGAAGCACTAATTAAGCAAAACGGTGGAAATGTTGTCGGCTCTGTCAGCAAAAAAACCGACTTCCTCCTCCTTGGTGAAAACCCAGGCTCAAAATATAACAAAGCCCTTGAACTTGGAGTTCAAGTTATCAGCCAGGAAGATTTATATAAAATGATAAGGCTTTAATCCTTCAATTTTTGAAATAAAAGATCCGGATTAATCACAGGCAATCCTTAATCGAATAAGCCATATAAAGCTTTAAAACCCATCCCAAAACGTTCATGGAGAACAGACTCAAGATAGTCTGTTGGCCAGTGGTACATTTCCTTTTCTTTCGTCCCGAAGGCATCATTAAAAATCCAGTGAGCGGTTTGCAGATCTGGGTACTCCCCACCAACTTCATCAGAATCGGGGTGGAAGTCAAAAGCTGCTTCTGCTCCATCCTTCTCTATATAGACATTAAATTTTCTCTCTGCATCATAATAGAGCATCTGCAACCGATAGCCATTGACATCGTAATCTATAAATTCCATATTCCAATCCACCCTGTTTTCTTCTGGTGCGTCCGCATCCCATTGGCTTTTATGAATGGAAAGCTCAAACTTGTGAGGGTTCAACTCCTCATAAAAGTAAGTTCCTTTGTAGTCAAGGAAAGTGAAACCAATCATTTCGTAAGTGTTTTGTGCTTCTGAAACCACATCCGTTTCGGCAAACGGTAAATCGAAAAGAGACTGGGCATCTATTGAAAAGTTTTCCGCCAAAATGTTCTCATGAATTTGAAATGGAATTTTTAGAATATCATCTAAAACTTCTTCATTTGGAAAAAATTCAAGGACAGTTTCTTCCGAGCTGTTTCTATCACCATGTCCAAAACCAAAGCTTTCATCTGAAGGATCATAGAGATAATTCAAAGCCATCTCACCATCAACAAAAGCCATCATTACATATATATCAAAGTTTGGGTAATATCCGATGTCAATTTTTGCAATATCGGAACTAAAAACAGTTCGTACACTATTATTCATCCATTCATCTTGAGCTTGCCCCCATTCCACGTGGTTTATTCGAATTGAGGCTGATTCACTATCATAAATAGCCTGATTACCATCGTACAATTGAAAACCTAAATCTTCTAAGCTACGCTCCAAAGTAAAATCTATAATTTCTAAATTTGAGTAAATTTCTGCAAGCGGAAAAAAGTTACTTATTTGTGAACCAGCCAAATACAGCTGTTTCAATTTATTTAGTGGGCTTAGCACTGTCACATCGCTTATGGAAGCATTATTTAACACCAAAATTTCAAGGTTATCCAAATTTGAAAGTGGGCCATAATTCTCAGCCATACATTCCGACAGAACCAACAACTTCAAAGATTTCAAAGAAGAAAGCGGAGAAATATCTAAAATTGGATTACCAGAAAGATTCAATTCTTCTAATTCGGTTAAATTTCCAATCACAGCTATATCAGAAACCTCATGGTCCGAAAGATCAAGGCTTTTTAGATTTTTGAAGTATTCGAGACCCTGAAGACTTACAATTTCCTGACCAGGATACAGTTCTTTATGCCATTGATTATTCAGGTTTAAATATGTCACAACCTCTGCTTCAGCTTGACTAATCTGACCTCCGGATCTACCTGTTGCAGCGCGAACCATTGCTTCCAAAAGTGGATCTGTAAATGTGACAACTGATTCATCAACAGGCTCCACTGCCTTTGATGTCGCTGTTGATATAATTTCAGGTGGAATATCTTCTCCGGTTTCAGAAGAAATTGGGGAACAAGATGCAAAAGCAACCATCACCATGATAAGGACCAAAATAATTGGAATTATTTTTTTCATTACAGTGCCTCACAAAAAAGTGAATCTAATAAAGGGGGGTAAGGTATTCACAATTTTAGCACAAACAGGAATTGTAGTTAGAAATAAAAGCATATGAACCGAGCACCTGTTGAATAATTGTACTTTTATCCTGAACATTTTCTCGAAGGATTTTGGGTTGTGGCAATGGTTCGGTCGTGTTCCTGAAAGATCTTTCAACTAGAAAGAAATGCTGAAATAATCAGTTGAAATCTTTCAACTGCGCTAAATTTGACGAAGCAATGAATAGCGTTAAATCGTTTACGAAGAAATATTTTTACCTGCTTCCCGCTTCCCGCTCGCCTTTCCCCGCTAACCGTTTAATCAAAAAAGCCCCCAAAGGGGGCTTAGTGGAGATGGCGGGAATCGAACCCGCGTCCGAAAGATTAAGCTCTCGAACATCTACGAGCGTAGCAGAAGATTTCATTTCATTTGCCATAAGGTGTTCTGCGCAACTACCGGCAAACTATTCGCTTGAATCCAATGATCCTCTTTTGAGTTTATCGCGACTTTTGACTCAGCATTCTGACTTCTATGACATCCTTGCTGAATTCGGTCAGAAAAACGACTTCAGGGGACGTAACCTCATCTTGGAGGTTAGCTACCTTTGAACTTTAACTTATGCAGCTAAAGGAAGGGTAGCGTAGCTTGTGCGATTGGCACTTGTGTTTTTGTACTGATTTATACGAGGTCGGTACCTCTCGGCTCGCAATCCGGAACCAGCCTCTCCCGTCGAGACCTGGCATCCCCATGCAAAGACATTATAGCAAAATAAAAGTCCCACTGCAAGCGCAGTGGGACTTATTAACGTACTTTTTAGAAAACTATTAGTTGAGCTGTTCGAGTTGTTCGGCCAACGAAGTGTTACCGAAATCGTTCAGTTTGGTCAATTCTTCCGTGACATCCAAAGAAGTATTGTCAACCAAGGCAGCCATTACAATGTTAACCTGTTCGCGAACAAAGTCATAACCAGGAACGGCAGGTTCAAATGCACCGTAACCAAGCAAGTCCCAGGATGCTTTGAAAGTGGGATTGGCGGCCATGTAATCGGTCATCATGTCAGCGGCAGATTGACGCACAGGATAATAACCGGAGGCTTCAGCCCAAAGTTTTTGGATTTCTGGCTGGGTGTAATATTTCAGGAAGAGCCAGGCAGCCAATTCACGTTCGGGGGTTGATTTGGGGATGGAGACAGAGGCACCGTAAACGTTTTGTTTCGGGGTACCGGTAACGTTGGGTAATGCACCAACACTCCATTCGAAATCAGCGCCTTCTTCGACTACACTTGGGTAGAAGGATAAGCCGGAGCTGGAACCAATGGTGAAGAGCAATGCGCCATTACCAAAGTCGGTCTGGTCGCCATAATTCTCAGAAACGAGGGTTGCACAACCGGAATCGAAAAGGTCCTGAAGGAATTCGAATGCTTCAACAGCGGCGGGGCTGTTCAAGGTGTACTGGTTAGATTCGGCATCATAAATATCGCCACCAAATGCAAAGGTCCAGGAAGCGAAACGGGAGGTGTCAATGCTCAATTGATAACCCATTGAAGTGTCGCCTTTAGATTTGCTGAAGGGTTGTTCAACAGCTTTACAAGCCATTTCTTTGAACTGTTCGGGGGTTGAAGGAGGAGCATCGTAGCCAAGTTCTTTCAGCCAGTCCATGTTGTAGTACATAACTTCCATGGAGCGGTTGGGAGCCAGGCCTAAGCGTTGGTTGCCATACAGGGGGAAGACATCTTGCTCGAAGAAAGCGGGGATGAAATCTTCCTGGTCTTCTTTGGGCATACCATAAATGGGGTCATCGATGATTGTGTTCATGTCGAACATTGCATCAGCAAGTTGATAAGTTGCAACTTGATTCTGATAAGCAACCACGATATCAGGAACATCACTTGTGTTGAGCAGAGCTAACATCTTGGTGAAAATATCGGAATAACCACCGGAATATTCAGCAGTCAGATGTACGCCATGTTCTTTACCAACGGTGTCGTTGAAGCCATCAACAATTTGTTTCAAAGCGGCTTCGCGAGCATCACCGGTGTGTTGATGCCACCAGACGATTTCTGGTGCAGGAGTTACATCGGCCCAGATTGATTCAATCGGTTCATCGATTTGGGGTTCATCGACAACAGGTTCTTCAATTACTGGTTCTTCAACCGGTTGGTCTACCGGTTGTTCGACGGGAGTTTCTGGGGTTTCTACGGCAGGTTGGGCGCAAGCGCTCAAAACCAAGGTAGCAACCATCAGAACTGCTAACAAACTAAATAAACTCTTCTTCATTTTTTTCAAAACCTCCATTTTGAAACCTAAAATTGATAACGAGCTGATTCTCGTATATCTCCATTATACATTACTCTCTAACCTTTCAAGCCTGTTGTGGCGATGCCTTGTGTAAATTGTTTTTGGGTTATAAAGTAAATTATCAGGACCGGTATCAAAGAAATTACCGCACCTGCCATCAATAAGTGAGTTTGCGGACCTGCTTCTTGTACAAAGCCCCACAAACCAACCATGATTGGACGCCATTTATCGTTAGTAGTCACTAAAAGTGGCCACTGGAATGCGTTCCATGAAGCCGTAAAACCGAAGAGCAAAACCGTCATAATCGGAGCTTTACTAATTGGCAATACGATCTGAATGAGGAAACGCATGTGATCTGCCCCATCAATTCGGGCAGCATCCCAAAGTTCTTTTGGAATTTGAGAGAAAAATTGCCGCAGCAAGAAAATGCTGAAGGCATTAGCCATAAACGGAACCGTCAAAGCCCAATAGGTATTGAGCCAGGAACCGCCCGG
>JAGOIM010000102.1 GCA_017995665.1 Anaerolineaceae bacterium
CTATAAATCTAAAATATAACCGACGCCGCGAATGGTTTTAATCAATTTTGGATTCGTCGGATCATCTTCAAGGATTTTGCGCAACCAACTGATATGGACATCCAGCGTGCGGGTATCAACTGTATAATCAGTTTCCCAAACCTGCTTGAACAGGTCTTCGCGTTTCAGCTCTTTGCCTGGGTTTTCCAGAAAAGCTTTGAGCAACATGCTAAGCCGGGGGGTAAGGACAGTGCTTTTTTCGCCATAAATAACCATGCGGGTTTTTGGATTTAACTGCAAATTTTCTCGCGCTAAGATCCCTTGATTAACCGCTTTCTTGAATGCTTTTAGCCGATTGACCAATTTTTGGACGGTAAAAGGAAGCTGCAGAATCATATCAACACCCTCAGCTTCAGTTACCACTGCATCTTCGGCAATGATCAGAAAAATAGGAGTGTTCGGCAAGCGATTATGATACCAAGAGGCGATTCTCAAACCATTGGTACGCATAGAAGCAGCATTGATGATAATCACATCCGGCTCAAAATCGTTCAAACCGATCAAGCCATCATTACCATTGTCAACTTGGAGGATATTATAACCTTTTCGAGCAAGAGCATCATAAAAACATAAAACTTTTTTAGTTCTTTTCTCAATCAATAGTAAATTTTGCTGCTGCGTCTGCAAGGCTACCTCCTCCTCAAAAAAATAAACCGCTTGAAAAATCCTATCCAAATAGTGTAATGCTAAAAGATCCTCCGCTCGGTGAATCCATTATATCCGAAAGTGAGAGAAAACTGACAAAATTCAAGCTTTAAAAAGCCGGAGATTTGGTAGATATTACGAGGATATCTCCTCAGCCATGGATTTGACGCTCAGCATGCTGATTTTGCTCTAAGCTTAGCACTTACCCGGAAATGAGCGTGACGAAAAATTCTGAAGCTCTCGATTTAGACACAATCATAGAGCTTTTTGTAAAGTTAGATCCCCTCTTGTAGGTCTGGCTTTTCTTTACTACTATCTTTATTGCGGTTCAACAAAAAATAGCTGAGAAAACCTAACAAAATCGGCAACCAAAAAGAAATTAAGCGATAGCCAAGGACAACTACGAGGGCGATATCGTCCGGAACCGCCTGACTGACGTAAAGGCCTGCCATTGCCGTTTCGATAACCCCAATGCCACCGGGAATAATGAAAGCCATCTTGGCAAGAATCTGCGGCAAGGCATAGCCTGCAATCAGCACACCCAGTTTAATTGGATAACCGGCAGCCCTGAAAATCAGACTCATCGTCAGCATATCGAAAAGGTAATATCCCGTTACGCCCAAAAGCGGTGCCCACCAATTACCTTTGCCCATCAGCCGCCAGGCATCAAAAATATTATCGAGCATATCCTGAGTCTTTTGTGGTTCATAGGGCTTTTTGCGGAAGCGATTCCAATGCCAGAGAACCCAATTGACCAATTTGAAAGCCACTTTTGGAAAAGCCAGCCCAATCAGCGGAGCAAAAGAAATCAGGAGAAGCAGTCCGATAAAAACTGAATATTGAATCAGGCGAGCCTGGCTAAGCCCGTTGTTAAGGGCTAAAGAAATCATCCCGACGATGCCGAGGAGGCTCAAAGGGATATTGGTGAGCATCGAAGGAAGCAATCCGGCAACCGTGGAGTCTACCGGTTTTACCCCTTTCTTGGCAAAGAGCGAAACAGAAGCAGCGGCAGAGCCAATCCAACCGCCGGCGACTGTGCCAACGCTATAAGAAGAAAGAAAAATCAGAGCGGTTTGAAAGACTGATAAATTGTGTCCCTGAATGTCGAGGACACTCTTCATAGAGAAACCATAGCAAATGTAAACTAAAATTTCAGCAAAAGCAGCCGCAAAAACCAGCCACCAGGTCATATTGAGCAAAACCTGGAAGGCCTGATTGATATCCATTAATTTAGGCAGAATAAAATTGACTGCCAATCCGACGATGACAAATAGAATCAAGTAGCGAAAGCTCTTATTTTTGGATTTCACCGGAGACGTCTTATTTTCTTGATTCATTGGCTTCACACAAAAACAGCGGTCATTCCACCGCTATCACAAGCTACTATTGTAGTCCAAAAATGAAAGTTCATTATGCGCCGTAGCGGCAATTCTCAATATGAAAAATGAATCCTTAGCCTGCTAAATTCGCAAAATTCTTATTTAAAAAGTCTTAGGGCAGGTCTTAATTACGAATGCTCAATAATCGCCCAATTAGTCTGACCTGTCCAATTATTGCGGACAGCGTCTCACCGCTCCTCTATCCCTTGCTCACAATCTTATTCACGCTTTCGCTCCCCAGAACATTCAAGATCCAAAGCAGAAGCAGTGCCCAGGGGAAGATGCCGAGCGAGGTCTTCGAAGCAATCAAACCGACCAGCGGTGGCATGGCAGTCAAGCCCAGATATGCCGAAGCCATCTGAATCCCCATCAGACGAGACGAATTTTCTTCGCCAAAACGAGCCGGGGTTTCGTGGAGCATCGATGGATAAATCGGCCCACAGCCCATCCCCACCAAAAGCAAACCAATCAAGCTGAAGGTGGCTTGCGGAATAAAGAGCAAAATAAGTCCGCCTAAAATCAAAACTTGCCCGGTGCGAATCAGCGTCTTGCTGCTGAATTTCATCGTCAAAAAGCCGTTAATTAACCGCCCAAGCATGATTCCAAAATAAAAAGAAGATGCCCAGGCAGAAGCAGTTTCAGCCGTAAGCCCTCTTTCTGCCACCAAAAAGCTGGCAAACCACAATCCGGCGGTCAACTCCATCCCACAATATCCAAAAAAGGCTATCAGGTTGGGAAGCATCCCGGGAATTTTCCATATGCTGCCATTTGCTTTGCTATGCGCAGTGTTCTCGCCGTCAGTTTTATCTTGCTTTCGCCAAAGCGGCAATGAAAGCGCCAATATCGCCACCAAGACAAATTGGATAATCGAAACCGTGCGATAACCACCTTGCCAGCGTCCAGTTTGATTAACCACAAAAGCCAAAAGGAGCGGTCCGCTGGTAGCCCCGACGCCCCAAAAAGCATGCAACCAACTCATATGCCGCGATGAAAAATTGCGTGCCACGAAATCATTAAGCGCCGCATCTACCGCTCCAGCACCTAAACCGAGTGGAATCGCCATCAAGCACAGCCAATAATAATTCTGAGTAGCCGAAAAGCCCAAAAGCGCCAGCGCAGTCATCAGAACGCTGAGCATGGTTAGCAATCCGGTGCCCAGTTTTTTGATCAGTTTACCGGATAACAGGCTGGAAACGATTGTTCCGGCACTGACGATGGTTGAAACCAAACCAGCACCTTCCAATGGCAGACCCATTTCGCGCTGCATCAATGGCCAGGCTGCCCCCAGCATCGAATCGGGTAAACCGAGGCTGATAAAAGCAATATAAATGATGATTAATAGTAAAGTGGTCAAATTATTCTCTCAATTTTAATAGTTCTCGTCTTGAAAAAAGACGCTCTCGTATCTTCTAAATGCGCTCAATTTGTTGCTAATTTTAAAGGGAAATGTTTCGAGCCTTAGATCAAATCTTCCCGGCCTTGCTCTTTCAACAATTTGACCAATTCCCTAACTTCCCCGGCATGGTTCATATCGCAAACCATCAGCGCATCGGGCGTATCGACAATGATCAAATCTTTTAGTCCGATGCCGGTAATGATGCGGCTGTTGCCAATAATCAGCGTGTTTTCGGAATCGGTCAACAAAACATCGCCCTTAGCACAATTCCCTTTGCCATCCATTGGCAGGAGTGATTTCAGGCTCAGCCAAGTGCCTACATCCAGCCAATCCATGTCCGCCGGAATCACAACGACGTTTTCAGCATGTTCCATCACACCATAATCAATGGTTTGCTTTTCGATGCCATGCCAAATCAACGGCATGGTTTCTGCATAATTCGCTTGGCCAATCAAATCTGCTATGCGCCCTAATCGCCCGTGCAAATCCGGCATTTGGCGCTCAAACTCAGCCATAATCGTCGATAGTTTCCAAATAAACATACCGCTGTTCCAGCTGTAATTGCCCATCCCGAGCATCCGTTGAGCGTTTTTCTCGTTTGGTTTCTCAACAAATCGTGCCGCGCGATAGGCCTTGAAACCGTTTTCCTCGCCCACCGCTTCGGCTTGTTCGATATAGCCATAATCAGTGGAAGGCCAGCTGGGGGTTACGCCCAGGGTGATGATATAGCCCTTTTGAGCGAAGCTTAAGCCTGCCTGAACCAAATTGCGGAAAACCTCCGTTTTGCCAATGTGATGATCGGCAGTAAGCACAGCCATCGTGGCATCCGGGTCGCGCTTTGCCAGATGAATCGCAGCCAAACCGATTGCGGCAGCCGTGCCGCGCATTTCCGGTTCGATAATGTAGTTATCTTGCGGGATTTCGGGGACTTGCGCCGCCAAATCGGCAATGTGGTGCTGGCTGGCAACCACCAAAATCTGTTCGGGAGAAAAAAGAGGATAAAGACGTTCGATAGCGATTTGGAATAAGCTTTGCTCGCTGTATAAAGAGAGCGCAGGCTTTGAATGTTTTTCCCGGCTAAGAGGCCAAAGGCGCGTTCCGGCACCGCCGGCCATAATCAAGGCATAATTCATTTCATCCTCCGAAATTTGTAATTGATACGATAGCTATTATACCTTGTGAAGAGAATCGAGTTAGACCGCTTCGGACAAGATCAGAAAATTCCTTAGACGATTATTGTGAAACAAGGAATAATCACACCTGCGTAGGGCGAGATTGAATGGGCTTTTTACCTCTTGACTGTTAAGTGATACGCCCATTCAATCCGCCTTTAAAACCTAAACTTTAATACAATATTGTTGTAAATTTATATCGGTGGCGGCGAGTTCAGGATGTGAGCGGTTTGGAATTGCTCAATTAGGAAAACCCGCCCTCATGCAATTCATCGGGTACCGTAGTGTTTTGACAGGGCAAGTCCGACTATTTCGGGGATTATTGAACACTCACGATTGGGACTTGCCCCTCCCGATGGGAGTTCATTGAGCTTTCCTGTATGCTCACATGCCCGCCTTAAGCAAAGCCTGTTCGCCCAAGGCTTTAGCTCCCAAAATGCCGGAGCGCTTACCCAAAGCCGGTGGGACGATGTAATTTTCAATATCCTCAATAATCTCCGGAGCAAGAATATAGTTGTTCAAATATTCAAGCGTTTTTTCCCGGATCAGGGGGAATAAAAACTGCTGATTCATCACCCCACCGCCTAAAATGATTCGCTGAGGAGAAAAATTGCAAATCACACCAACCATTGCCAGGGCGATGTAAGCCGCCTCAATCTCCCAAGCGGGATGCGTCCTGTCGAGTGTTTCGGCCGCTTGAGCCGAACGAGCCAGCATTGCCGGACCGGAAGCCAAGCCTTCAAAACAATCGCCATGGAATGGGCAAATCCCAGCAAAAGCTGCGTCTTCGCTCAGTCGCGGCAGGCGCACATGCCCCATTTCGGGATGAATCAAACCGTGCAAAACACTTCCGTTGACAATCGCTCCCCCACCGATTCCGGTGCCAATTGTGAAATAGACCAAATCAGTCAGTCCCATTCCGGCACCCCATTGCGCTTCGGCGAGTACCGCAGCATTGACATCAGTATCAAAGCCAACCGAAACATTCAAGCCTTCAGAAAAATAACTGACGAGGTCAGTGTAAGCCCAGCCTTCTTTGGGGGTTGCCAAAATCTGCCCATAGCTTGCTGAATCCTTGCGCAGATCGAGCGGCCCGAAGCAAGCAATCCCCAATGCATCCAGTTTTCCCAAGACTGCCTCTTCTTGTTTGAAAAAGCTCAGACATTCGCGCAAAGTCCTTTCCGGTTCCGTCGTCGGAATAAGCGTTTCAGAGA
>JAGOIM010000103.1 GCA_017995665.1 Anaerolineaceae bacterium
AGAAAGTGGTTTAGCAATCCGCTCTGCCTGGTTATAGCCCCGTTCAATCATCTTTTGTTCTCCGATTGGAACAGGCAAAACCAAATCCGTTTCCCAACCGGCTTTCTCATAAACCATTGACAAGATTCCAGCCAGATAGCGACCGATTGTCAAATCATTTTGATATTTCAGATGATGGATTGCTTTCCGGACGACCCCATCATAATAAGCAAAAGCTCGAAAACCTTCATAGGGTAATGTTTTACCGTCACAATTAGCACATTTCCCTTTTTTACTGGTAAAGGATCCGCAATAATTGCAGACATCATTCGGAATGCGTTGGATTTTAGGTAAGCATTCCGGACAAATAAAAACGCCTTCTTCTCCACAACCCAAGCAAGTTGGAGGAAACAACCAATCCAAAACATTGAGCGCAATTTGATTTGCCTGAGATAAAAGAGGAGAAGTCGCCATTAATTACCCGTGTTTTGAATAAAGAGTTGAATAGCTGGCCAAAATATCGTGAACAATGTAAACAAAACCATCAACACTAAGATGATAATCAGTATGTATTCAAATGGGCCCAAATTCCTCAACGGACCTTTATTCATATAATCTCCTTTTTAGAACAGCTATAAGTCTATTATAATTAATCTTTAGAAGATGAAAGACCTTATATTTTCTACTTTAGAAGCATCTCGCAGATGCTAATATATTGAAAAGAATGTTCATGAAGGAGAAAGATGACTGATATTTATGAAACTGTAAAAGGGGATCAAGACCCCATCACCAAGTTGTTTTCCAAAATCCCCGGATTCAAGGGCTATATTGCCCGTGAAGATCGCCGTGCTTCGGACAAACTCCTTAGAGAAACCGTTGCCAAAGATTATGAAGCTCAATATCAGAGAATCTCCTCTTTGCAACGTGAACTTATCACCTCAGGCGGATTGGCACAAGTTGGTGACCTCGAAGCCTCTGCCATTAAAATTCGTCAGTTTATTGACCGAGTAAAAACTGCCAGTTATGGTTATGCAGGATTGTTTGATGCAGTAAAAATCCAGGAAGATGAATTGACTCAAATTTACCAATACGACCTGGTTTTATTGGATCATGCCAAGACAATCGGCGGTGCAATTGACAATGTGGAAGCCTCAATCGGAACTGACGGTTTGCCCGCTTCTATCCGCCATCTGACCGCTGTCGCTCAAGAAGCTGTGGATGCTTTCAACAAACGTGCTGACGCCCTTAAAGGCATCGCACTCTAATTAGACTTAATTAACAGGAGATTATTATGGCAAGAGTTTTTGATGTTGTTGAATATCCCAACGAAATGGTCGATGAAATTGTTCATCGTTTCCCCGAGACCGGTGTAGCAGATCTTCGTTTGGGATCCCAGGTAATTGTTCGCGAATCCCAGGCAGCTGTCTTTTTCCGTGATGGACGTGCTTTGGATGTTTTAAGCCCCGGACGCCATACTATCAGCACCGCTAATGTGCCTATTTTGACCGGTTTGTTGGGCAAACTTTTTGGCGATCGTACACCCTTCACCGCTGAAGTTTATTATGTTTCAATGCGTGAATTCGCTGATCGCAAATGGGGCACTCCTCAGCCGATTATCGTTCGCAACACCGGTGTTGGTTTGGGCGTCGCTCTGCTGCAAGGTTTCGGAACCTACAGCTTCCAGGTTAGCGATCCCCAGCAATTTGTCACTCAGGTTGTCGGTCAGCTCGGTGGTTTTCGTACGACTGATATCGAGAATCGCTTACGGATGATGTTGCTTTCAAAGCTTCAGGATCTTCTTGGAGAAACCACCTCAAGTAAAAATGTGTTGGATTTGATTGGCTTGACCGACGAATTGAGCGCCGGTGTTCGTGCTAAAGCACAGGACGACTTCCTCGCTATCGGTTTGCAGCTTAAATCTTTCTATATCGGAAGTCTGAAACCTTCCGATAAATCTGCTCAGGAATTGCGTGAAATGGGTATGCTCGATATGCAAACCTACACCCAGCTTCAGGCTGCTGATGCGATGCGCGATGCCGCTCAGAATCCTTCAGGTGGAGCCGGATTGACGGCTGGTATTGGTGCCGGTATGGGTGTTGGCAATATTCTTGCCAACTCGTTACAAGGTTTAAATCAAAACCAACAAACTCAAGGAACAGCTCAAACCAGTGTACCCGGAGCAGGAGCAATGCCTGACGTAATGACTCCCTCAGAAGCTGCTGGATTTTTGAAAGTCTCTGAAGAAGACGTCATCGATGCGATCAATGCCGGTGAGCTGAAAGCTCGCAAAATTGGCAATGCTTATCGTTTGACTAAAGACGCACTCCAGGATTATTTGAACGGATAATTATCTAAAACCGATTTACGACAAAAGGCTGAGTAATTCAAACTCAGCCTTTTTTGTTTGTTATAATTGAGCTGTGCTGACATGAAACTTCACGAATATCAGGCAAAGTCAATTCTCAAAAAAGCTGGCATTCCCTTGCCGGTCTCTCATCTGGCAGGCAACGCCGGCCAAGTTAAACGAATATCGAATGAAATTGGCTATCCGGTCGTGCTTAAAGCACAAACCCTCGAAACAGGGCGTGGTCATGCCGGGGGCGTAAGAATCGTTCATAATGAAAATGAAATTGAAAATGTCAGCAACGAGATTTTTAAGCTCGTTTTGAATCAACAACCGGTTCAATTTATTTTGGTTGAAAAAGCTTTCACCTTCTACAAAGAGTATTATTTAGGAATCATTTCAGACCTCGATGAAGGAACACCTGTTTTACGTATTTCTGAAGCAGGCGGTGCTACTTACTTAGAAGCTGAGTCTTTCGAAGAGGCTCTATCTGTTGACCAGGCAATTGATATAAATCGTGGTCTAAAGGATTATCAAATCCGGGAAGCATTAGTCAATCTGGGCATTGCCCCTGCCTATTGGAAACAATTTCAGGTTATCGCCCGCAAGCTTTATGAAGTCTATCGTCAAAACGATGCCAGTTTAGCAGAGATAAATTCGCTTGTCCTGACGGAATTAGACCAGCTCTATGCTCTTGACGTTAAAATCAACATTGATACTCAATCCTTATATCGCCAGGAAGCTTTTTTTGACGCCTTGGACCCCTCATATTTTGGCTGGGAAGATCGCGAGGCAATGAAGTACAATCTCGATTACCATAGCTTCCCCGGAGAAATTGGATGTATAGTCAATGGTATGGGTTTGGCTTATCTGACGATGGAACAAATGCTTTTGTTAAACCATTTACCTGCCGCCGTGATTGATATTCGCGGAGGTGCAACCAGCAATTCGATTACTTCGGCCCTCGGAATGTTGCTCTCTAATCCGCAGGTTAAAGTAATCATTGTTAATATATTCGGCGGAATGACTCATTGCGATGAAACCGCCCAAGGGCTTATCCAAGCCTTGGAGGAAAGTACACGTAAAAAACCGGTCTTTCTTCGACTTGAGGGTACAAACGGTACGCCGGGGCTGGATTTGCTACTCAAGACTGAAAACCTTGCACTTTTTCGCTCTACCGAAGCTTTGGTGAATGCTGCCGTTGCCTGGTTGAGAGGAGATGAGCAATGAGCGTTCTGATTAATGCGGATTCTGGTATTATGGTCCAGGGAATTACCGGCAAACGAGGTCGTTTCCATGCCCTTCAAATGTTAGCAACCGGAAGTCAGTTGCTTGGAGGAACATCTCCCGGAAAAGGTGGCGAATGGTGCTTCGATGGGCGAGTTCCAATTTTCGATACAGTCCGTGAATGTGTGCAGTCGACGAATGCTGATGTAAGCGTCATTTTTGTTCCCCCACATGCCACAGCCGATGCCATATTAGAAGCGATTGATGCCGGCATTAAAACTATCATATCTATTACCGGCTCTATCCCTTTGCAAGATATGATGACAGTAAAATCCGCTTTAAAAAACAGCGAAGCGGTTCTGGTAGGTCCAAATTCCCCGGGCGTGCTCGTTCCCGGAATTGCCAATGCAGGAATATTTCCTAACAATCTTGCACTGCGAGGAAATGTTGGGATTGTCTCTCGTTCGGGAACGCTCTGTTACGAAGTTCTGGACTGTTTAACCCAGGCGGGAATAGGCGTAAGCACTGCGGTTGGTTTGGGTGATGACCCGATAATTGGGATTGATTTTTTGACTTGTCTGGAACTTTTTGAAGCCGATCCACGCACAGACAAAATCGTCATGATTGGCGGTCCGGGTGGAGACAGCGAGATAAAAGCTGCCAACTATATCAATAGCGAACTAACCAAACCTGTCATTGCCTGGATAGTCGGTGAAAATCTTGCACCCCCACTCCTCAAGCCTTTTTTTGATAAAAGTGGCAATTTATCTTCTGAAGTTCTCAACAAAAAAACCAAAATTCTCAAGGAAGCCGGGGTTTTGATTGCCAAAAAAATCGAGGAAATACCTTCTTTGATTAATCGCTAAACAAGAACTGCCCGAAGGCAGTTCTTTTGGTTTTGAAAACAGAATTATTTAGCTTTTACATTATCAATCGCTCGGACTGCGTCTCCAACAGTTTGGATGGCGCGGGCATCTTCATCGGAAATGTTAATGTCAAACTTTTCGCAAAATCCGTCAATCAGGAAAAACTGATCCATCGAATCAGCCTTTAAATCCTCGATAAAACGGGTATCCATTGTGATGTCGTCACCATCAATTTTCAAAACGTCAATTACTACAGCTTTTACAGAATCAAATGTACTTTCCATTATTTTTCCTCATTAGTCTTTTTGATGCTAAGATTATATCAAGACTTATTTGAATTTACGGAAAAGATAACACATGACCGAGAAGCAAGTTACGGAAATTAGTAAGCGGAAAGACGAACACCTGCGAATTTGCCTGGAGGAGGACGTCAGTTCCACTGTTTCGAATGGCTTTGATGAGCTGCATTTGAAACTTCAGAGTCTGCCAGAAATAGATTTCAAGTCCATTAATCTTTCAACGGAAGTCTTTGGCAAACAATTAGATGCCCCGCTATTAATCTCATCGATGACCGGCGGCTCAGGGAAAACTAAGCATTTCAACCAAATCTTTGCGCAGGCTGCAAATCAGTTCAACATTGCCATGGGTGTCGGTTCTCAACGGGCGGCCTTACTGCATGAGGGCTTAAGCGAAACTTATTCGATTGTCCGAAAAGAAGCTCCGAATGCCTTATTAATCGCAAATTTAGGTGTCTCTGATTTAAATTACGGTTTTGGCTTGGCGGAATGCCAGCGAGCAGTTGACATGCTTGAAGCGGATGCTTTATTTTTGCATATCAATGCGCTTCAAGAATGCCTGCAACCGGAAGGCAACACAGATTTTAGTAATTTATTGTCAAAAATTGAACAAATCTGCTCCAAAATATCTGTTCCGGTCATCGCAAAGGAAGTTGGCTGTGGAATTGACAGGCAAACAGCAAAAGCGCTGGTCGATGTTGGCATAAAAGGCATTGATGTCGCTGGTCTGGGTGGCACTTCCTGGGCAGCGGTTGAAATGTATCGACAGACCGACCCTCTGAAAAGAGAATTGTGCCAATCTTATCGCACCTGGGGTCTTCCAACCGCAAAAGCCTTAGAGGACATTGCCAATTTGCCTGAGGACATAGTCAAAATTTCATCCGGTGGATTGCGAAACGGTCTTGACCTGGCAAAATCAATTGCCATGGGTGCAAATTTAGGCGGTTTTGCTACAAAATTTATCCATTCGGCCAATGACGGCTATGAAAGTCTTCATAATACGATAAAATTAATTCTTGAGGAATTGAAACTTGCCCTGTTTTTAACCGGTTCCTCTAAGCTGCAAGCTTTGAAAGATAAAATTGAAAGGTGAAAATGGGAAACTACAAAA
>JAGOIM010000104.1 GCA_017995665.1 Anaerolineaceae bacterium
CAGCACGGCCAACGCTTTTATTGGTGTCACCATGTTTAGTCTGGGCTTTATGATTAGCAATGCCATTGGCGGCTTTGTTTATGACAGCCTCGGCAACCGTTATCTTTACCTAATGGGTGCCGGTTTCTCGCTTGTTTCGCTTGTTTTGGCACTTTGTGCCGGGAAGAATGAGCCAAAATTTGTTGACTCTATTGAATAAAGAGGGATTATATGAAAGATTTGCAAACATTCCGCCCTGCAGACCCTAAACTGGAAGCTCTGCTGAAAGACTTCCCAACCTGCGACCGGCCAAACGAAAAGCCCCTCATGGATGAAGAAGAGGTCGTTCGAATTATCCAACTGGCAGAAATTGCCGGAATCCCGATTGTAGTTGACGGTGGCTGGGGAGTGGATGCGCTTTTGGGCTGGCAAACCCGCGAACACCTTGATTTGGATTTGGCAATCAACCAGCAATATTTAGCCCGCATGCTCAACATTTTGCGTCGTTTGGGCTATCAATATCTCCCCCGGGCGGATGAATGGGAACATAATTTTGTCCTTGAAAATGGTGCCGGACATCAAATCGACATTCACAGCTTTGTTCGCAACAGCAAGGGACAGATTGTGGGCGGTGTGGAATATCCGGGCGATTCATTAAACGGCGAAGGACGGATTGCAGGCACGAACCTCGCTTGCATTCAAACTGAGTGGCAGCTCGATTTTCACCTTGGTTACGATTTTGACCATCAGGATTATCAGGATGTCAACTATCTTTGCAATTTACGCCGTATCCAACTGCCTCCGGAATATCGCGATTATGCCAATTCGCTTTATCTGGGTGAGCAAACGGAACCCTGGCAAAGGAATGAAGATATCAAAGTTCGCCTGCCCCATTGCAGTGAGGAATATCTAACTTTTAGTAATATTTTGGATAAAAGTCAGCGCGAAAGCCTGACACCCATTGCAGAAGATAACTTTTTGGAGCTATTAACCAAATACAGCGATGCTGATGGATTAACTTTGGCAGATTTGCGGGATTATGGCTTGCGCACAGGCTTAGTATTACTAAAAAATGAGAAGGTAATTGGCGCTTCTGAGCTTATTTATGAGCCGGAAGGGGGCGAAAAATGGTTTATTCGGCAAATTTCTTTAACAAAACATGCTGATTATTCCTCTCTTTTTATGGCTTTATTGCGTTCAACAATTTTGGAAGCCCGAAGGGCAGGGGCAAAAGCGCTTGAGGCATTGCCACTTGACGACAGCATCCAGCCTCGTCCGGCTTTGCCCGATCGCTATGATGCGGCTGATATCGGCTATGCCAGTTGTTTCATGCGGGCTGGCTTCAGACGGCTCGAACCAATCCCGGGCAGCCGCTGGGGTTTGGTTAAAGTCCAGGTTTAACATAAAAAGAAAGATGAAATCCTCATCCTCAGTCGTTTATCCACGAATGGCTGTCCTCCATGCTATAATATTTGCCTAGAGAAGAAGGTAAATATGCAACCATTAATCATCGCACACCGAGGCGCTTCGGCTTTTGCGCCTGAAAATACTATGGCGGCTTTTAGACTTGCCAAGCAGCTCAATGCCGACGGTATCGAACTGGATGTACAGCTCTCAGCCGACCACAAGCTGGTGGTCCTTCACGACCGCAAGCTGGATCGCACCACCAACGGAGAAGGAAAAGTTGACAAATTAACCTGGAACGAAATGATAAACCTCGATGCCGGCAGCCATTTTGGCGAACTATTCAAAAACGAACGCCTGCCTCTTTTGGAAGAGGTCTTCGAAGAACTGGGCGGCAAGCTTCTCATTAATGTAGAGTTGAAAAACATCGACACGCCTTATAATGGTTTGACCGAACCAGTGGTCAGACTAATTCAAAAAATGAACCTAATTGACTCTGTCATTCTTTCGTCTTTCAATGACATGAATTTGCTTGAAGCAAAAAGCCTCGAACCACGGATAGGCCGTGGCTTTCTGACCATCCCCGGGCTTGCCGGCGCACCGGATCGCAGACCGAATGGCAGGCGCCTCCAATTCACTGCGTTACATCCTTATTTTGGGGATGTCACAGATCGAATGGTGAAACGTTTTCATAATCGTGGCATGCAAGTCAATGTTTGGACCGTCGATAAGGACGACGATTTGCTCAAAATGAAGGCTTTAGGTGTTGACATGATTATTTGCAACGACCCCAAACATGCCCGTGAGGTTATCGAAGCGGCATGAAAGCTAAAGTTTGGCGGCTTTTGCTCTCTTTTTGCCTGATTTTTTCGCTTTTTAATCTTCAGCCAAAACCAGCTTTTGCCCAACCCGATTATGCTGAAACCATCCTTGCCAGGATGAGTGCGGCTGAAAAAGTCGGACAATTATTTTTGGTAACATTTGATGGCTCAACAGCCGCCGATAACAGCGCAATTTATGAATTAATTACTAATTATCACCTTGGTGGTGTCGTTTTGAACAGCGAAAACGGCAATTTCACCGATGAAATCAGCAACACCTGGCAACTAATCCAACGTTTGCAAGAAATTAATTGGCAAAAGAACTCGGAAAATGGGACTTATGTTCCGCTTTATGTTGGGATGAGTCTGGTTCGCAATGATAACCATACAGCTCAGCTGCTAAACGGACTGAGCGACTATCCTTCCCCGATGTCCATCGGAGCCAGCTGGTCAACCGAAATTGCCCAGGAAGTTGGTGCATTGGTTGGGCAGGAATTAACCGCCCTTGGTGTGAACTTGTTTTTCGGTCCTTCTTTGGATGTCGTTGACAGCAAAAATACTGTTGCGTCTGATTATGCCGGAACGCAAAGTTTCGGCGGTGACCCCTATTGGGTGGGTGAAATGGGAAAAGCCTATGTTGAAGGGGTTCACAATGGCAGTGGAAACAAAATCAGCGTCGTCGCCCGACATTTCCCGGGTTTGGGAAGCGTTGACCGCTCTCCGCTTGATGGAGTTTCGACTGTTCAAAAGACCTTAGACCAATTGAAGCAGATTGAACTGGCGCCCTATATGAGCCTGGTCAATGGCGAAAATCCGGGGCAAAAAGTTGACGGTTTGATGATTTCAGCCATTCGCTTTCAGGGCTTGCAGGGAAACATTCGTGCAACCACCATGCCGGTCAATTTTGACCAAAGCGCATTGGACCAATTGCTTTCCCCCGAACCATTGGCAGAATGGCGCGACAATGGCGGTTTGATTATCAGCGACAGTTTGGGCAGTCCGGCGGTACAGCTGGTTTTCAACTCCGGTGAAGATGAATACGAGCCGATAACTGTTGCCCGAACCGCTTTTTTGGCTGGGAATGACCTGCTCTATCTGGATATTTTTAAGAGTGAAACTGAGCCCAACCAAACAGAGACCATCATCAGAACAATCGAATTTTTCAGACAAAAGTACCAGGAAGATGCTCTGTTTGCTCAACGGGTTGATGATTCGGTCTTGAAAATTTTGCGGGCAAAGGCGAAACTTTACCCTGCATTTAATTATGAAAGCGTTCAAACCGCTGAGGAAGGGCTTTCTATTCTCGGACAAGCTGCGGCTTTGGAACTAAAGGTCAACCGCAGGGCCGTTACGCTTTTAGCTCCTTCAGCCGAATTTTTGAATTCAAGCATCCGGCAAGCCCCCACTTTGTACGACCGTATCACTATTTTTAGCGATTCACGCTCCCAAAAACAATGTGAAACTTGTCAATCAGAAGACAAGCTTGGTGTGATGGCTTTTGAGAATACGCTCAACCGCTTATATGGTCCCAACGGAACCAATCAATTGGATGGCGACCGGATATTTTCTTATAGTTTTGCCAATTTATGGGATATTTTGGATAATCGCACAGAAGTGGCTGACCCAAACCGGGTGGATAATTTGCGCCGTTCCCAATGGGTTATTTTCAATTTGATGAATGAAGATCCTAATCATCCGGAAAGTCGCGCTTTGAAACGCCTCTTGTCAGAAGGGCTCGACCTCTTGGGCGATAAAAACGTCATTGTCTTTAGCTATGATGCCCCCTACTACTTGGATTCGACCGATTTGGCAAACGTAAGCGCCTATTACGCGCTCTACAACAGCAGTCAGAGCGCCTTGGATATTGCTGCTCGTGTTTTAATGCGCGAAACGACGGCTACCGGAGCTTTGCCGGTTTCTCTGAGCGCAATTGATTATCAATTAAATCAAATCACTTCTCCAAACCCCGATCAGGTAATCAAAATTCAATTGCTTACCCCAGAAGTTTCCCAAACGGAAACTAACGAAGAAGTTGAGCAGCCGGTTGATACCCCGGTTCCGCTCTTTGCGATAGGTGAAAACCTGCGAATTCAAGCCGGTCCAATTGTCGATCAAAACGGAAATCAGGTACCAGATGGCACGGTTGTCCGTTTCACCATCCGATTTTCAACCGATAACCTGATTATCTCCCAGCCCGAAACCGTTACCCAAAAAGGTTTGGCGACAATCGATTATCGAATTGAGCGCGAAGGTGTTTTTGAAGTGGTTGCCGCCAGTGACAAAGCCCAAACATCCGGCAAATTAGTTTTGAACACGCTGGGTGGTTTTGCCCAAGTAATTATGCCTACCGAAACACCTCAACCAACGGCAACCGCAACGCCCGAACCGACCCCAACCCCACTACCCGAACCGACCCCAACGCCCGATCCCAGTGCCAACCTGACCGGTTACCCGCGTTTGACAGACTGGCTTTTAGTCATCTTGCTGAATATCATCGGCGGCTTATTAGCCTGGGCTGCCGGTTATAAATGGTGGGGAGGTATCCGCTGGGGACTTCGTTCGGCACTATTGACCGTGGTTGGTGGCTTGTTTGCCTATCTCTTGCTGACTTTTGGCATCAGCCCGATAATGGACTTGGTGAAAAGCAGTTCTTCCTGGTTTGTTGTGCAAATGAGTGTGATTGGGATGCTCTTTGGTTGGGCTGCTGCGCTTGTCTGGTGGATTCTCAGCCAGCCAAAGGCCGTTCTCCCCCCGAAATAAGCTCTGTTACAGATTTCGAATCAGGGTCAGTAAAAGGCTGAGAAAAAGCAAGCCTCCGGCAAGAATGCTCAGTTGCGTTTCTGTTTTTCCCATCTGAAATCGCATCGAACGGGACGCCCTTCCGCCGATTCGCAACAAATTTTCAGTACGTTCACCGGTTAGCGCTTTGACAAAAGTTGTCACGTTTTTAGGGCGGTCGTCCGGGTGCAACGACATAGCCCAAAGGATTGCCTCTTCAACCCGAGGGGTGATGGCTGGATTGATTGAGCGTGGCGATCGCAGGCTTTCTGGCTTGAGAAAGCGGTCGCGAACGTTCATCGGGGGCGTATTGGTTAAGAGGTGATAGAGTGTGCAGCCAAAGGCATAAACATCAGCCCGGGCGTCTGTATGACCGCTGTCGCCGCCATATTGCTCGAGGGGAGTATAGAGCGCCGTGCCCTGACCTTGCATAATCGTAATGGTTACTTCGTCCGGTGCCAAAAGTTTGACCAGTCCAAAATCGACCAGCTTAATCAAGCCGCTTGGAGTAACTTTGAGGTTCGAGGGTTTGATATCCCGATGCAAAATGGGCGGATCTTGGCTGTGAAGATAGCTAAGCGCATCGCCAATCTGCATTGCCCAATTGAGCACCTCTTCTTCTTTTAAAAACTTACCATTACTTTCTGCTTTGGCAAGCAAAGTGCGCAAATCGTCGCCGGGGACGTAATCCATAACGATAAAATCATCCTGTCCAATTG
>JAGOIM010000105.1 GCA_017995665.1 Anaerolineaceae bacterium
AAATTATTAAGCCGGATTCAAAAACAGAATCCGGCCTACAGTTAAGTCAGGAATTATCCAAACCTAAATTTTCTTCTCAATCTCATTCAATGCTAAGGCGATGAAATCTTCAACGCTCATGGAGCCGGGGTTATCTCCCCTGAGTTTCTCAATTTAGTGTCCTGAAAACATTTCTTTTCCTCGTTGAAAACAGATTATTTCAGCAAAATGAGAAACTCAGGTCAAAGGCAAGACAAATAAAATGTCTTGCCTTTTCTCTATTTCATCAATTAAATCGGGAAGACGCTTTCGGGGTCGTGTTCAAGAACGAGTGTTTCAACCTGTCCATTGCTCAAATTGCGTAATTCATTTCGGAAATCATCAAGCTTCTCATCCTTAAATTGGACTGTGATCGTAATATCTTCCATGAATTCCGTCTCCAAAACCAAACCGGTATGTTCTTCCATAAGGCGGACTACTTGATCATACAAGCGATATGGAATGGCAAAAATTAGCGTCGTGCTCGGAATCAGGACAGCTTTTTTCACCGATAACAAAACTTCACGGACGGCATCGCCATAAGCCTTAACCAAACCGCCCGTTCCGAGCTTTGTCCCGCCAAAATAGCGCGTTACCACAACCACCACATTCCCCAAACCGCTTCCCTGTAAAACTGCCAATGCCGGCCTTCCGGCTGTACCGGAGGGCTCGCCATCATCGCTGCTGTGGCTGATAATGCTGTTACCATGCCCAATCACGAAGGCGGGGACGTGATGCGTTGCGTCAGGAAAACGCTTTTTTACTTCAGTGATAAAAGCCCGCGCTTCTTCGACACTTTTTGCCGGGGACAAACTGGCAATAAAACGCGAATTCACAACCACAATCTCGACTTCAACCGCGTCTAAGGGAATCAACCGCTCATTTGTTTCCATTTTCATATCCTGGTGATAATGATAACAGGTATCGGCGATCAGGGAGCCGGGAGCAGGGAACAGGTAGCAGTAGGCTCATCTGCTCGTCAATAAATAAATCAGACAAAAACTTAAGAGACACTACTTCTGATTTCATGTTGAACATCTAACAAGAATTTTGTTGGGCCTAGACAGCTTAAACTTTTCTGCTTTCGGCTTCCTATTTTCTGTTTTTTTCTTTTTTCCCGCTCCCTGTTTCCCGCTCCCCGATTCCTATTACCCCGAAATGTCTTTTTCCATAGATTTCTCGCCAACTTAAGCTATAATTATTGGATATTCAAAATTTTGAGGAGGCACTATGGCAAACGTTATGAACATCTCAGAAATTCGCCCCCTCGTTACGGACGAATTTCACGTCGGTCCGTTCGTACCCCGTACGGATAGCATGCAGCACGCCTGGGAGTGGGGCAAGAAAGTCCATGCCGGTCAAATACGTCTTTCTGGTGAGCCCTATTTCGAGACTCATTGCGCCTGGGTTGCCGCCTTCGTTGACAAACTCGTTCACAATGAAACCTGGACAATCGCAGCCTTGCTTCACGACACCGTTGAAGATCAGGGTCAAACTTTAGATGATATTCGCAACCAATTCCCCGGAGAATTAGGCGTAGATATTGCTTACATCATTGATGGTCTAACAAAGATCAGCAATCCGAGGGATGGCTCCAGCCGAGAAATGGAAACCTTGCGAAAAATTGCCATGTTCCGTGACCCGGCTGTTTTTGTGATTAAACTGGCAGATAAAAGCCATAATCTAATGACCCTCCAATATCAACCTCCCGCCAAACGATGGGCAAAGGCGACCGAAGCAATCCGCGCCTATGGCAAATTGGCTGGGATTCTCAATTGTTACCGCTGGCGTCGTTGGATTGAAGACATGTCTTTTCCTTATGCCGAACCAAATTCTTTCCCGATTGTCAAAGCAAAAATCGACGCCGATCCCCGCCTCAACATCAACTTTATCCGCTATTACCTCAATGAACTTGGCAGTATTATGGACGCCGAAGGAATTGAGGGCTCCATAAAGTTCACAGTTAACGGCTATTGGCAATCTTGGGATAAACTCCAGCGCATGGCTCGCAGTCATCGCACATCGCTCGAAGATTTTTCAGCAGTGAACGATATTGTCAGTTTTCGTATGCTGGTTGATGGCAATAACGAAATCGATTGTTATCGTCTTTTGGCAAGGGTTAATAAGTATTTTCAAAAAAATCTCGACCAGGATCGCTTTGATGACTATATTGCCTCACCGCAAAATGGCTATCAGGCTCTCCAGGTAACCGCTTTGTTGCCCGGTACCGGTGCGATTGAAGTTGCCATTGCCACCGAAGAGATGGAGGGCGAAAACACCTGGGGCATCATCCATGCCCTCAATAATAAAAAAGACACCAGCCGCTATAAGCCGGTCCAAATTTTTACCAGTTATGGCGGAACCCGCTTCCTCGACGAAGGCAGTACGGTTTTGGATGGTGTCGCGGCGATTAAGGATTTTTATCTCGATAAAATCACTAAAGTTTTGGTGAATAACGAAGAAAAGCATATTTATGACAGCCTAAACCCGGGCGATGTAGTCGAAGTTGTCAGCACCGGTCCCCACAAAATACCTGAGCCGGACTGGCTTAATCACTGTAACGCCAGCACTGCCCGGAGATTGCGCAACGTTTTGACGCGTGTCAAACTAAAACTTACCGGTGAAGAAGGTCGCCGAAGAATTCATCCCATTTTAGCAAGGGAAGGGATTCTTGATTTAAACGATGTCTTATCACTGGAGCCCAATCGACTTGAATCGATGCTCGGATTGCTGGCTTGCGCTAACCTCGAATCTCTCTACGAGGCAATTGGTGGCGGTTCAATTTTTCTGGACGAATTCGAGAGCGCGATGGATGCCACACATCTGACGGCATCTCAATTGAAATGGACTTCAATTCAAATTCGCGGAAACAATAATTCAAACCAACCGGGTGGGCTTGCTTACTTTGCCAGTTTAATTACTGAAGCGGGAGGAAACATTCTGCGTACCGTTAACACCACCTCTAAAAGCGGTGATTTTGACGTTCGCATGGTTCTGAACGGATTAAGCGAAGAACAAAAGACCCTCTTGCACCATCTTTTCAACGAAAGCCGCTTCCCCCTGACTGAAATCGAAATCGCTTAATTTTCTGATCTAACCCAATTTCCCTTACCGTGTTAGAATTAGTCAACTAACAAATATTTTTGCTTTAATAGGGAAAAGATATGTCAGAACCGAAAATTAAAATTCGCAACCTGCTGTTGATAACTGTTATTCTTCTGTCTCTTTTTATCCGGCCGGTTAATGCCCAAAACTTACCTCAAGCGATTGGATCCGGACCAGCAATACCTTTACCCGGCTCAAGCGATGCTAAAGTACAAGTCCTGTTTTTCTATTCCGATACCTGCAGCCATTGCCTTGCCATTATTGATGATATTGTTAAACCTCTGCAAACTGAATATCCCACAGATGTCAATTTCAGGCTCCTTGAATTAGGGGAACGCACAAATTATGAAGCATTAATGACGCTTGAAACGCAATTGGAAGTCAGCACTGATAGCCGCGAATTACCGGTTGTGATTGTCGGAGATAGGGTCTTGGTTGGCGAAGCGGAGAATGAGAGTGACTTGCGCAATTTAGTCGAAGCTGGCATTTCCGGTGAAGGAATCCCCTTACCCTCAATTGAAGGTCTCGACTTCAACACTTTGATCAGTTCATCTGCTCAGCCTACCGAAGAAGCTGTGGAAGCTTGCACAACTGAAAACGGCGATGCATGCGCTCTCAGCCAGCCGATCTATCTTGCCTATTTTTACCAAACCGGCTGTAAAGAATGTGCCCGATCCGAAACCGACTTAGCCTATTTGAAAGACAAATATCCTCAACTGATTGTGGAGGAATTCAACATTTTCGATTCCGCTGCTCTGGCTAACTGGATGGCGGAAAGAGTTGGGCGTACGGATGATCTTAAAACACCGGCAATCTTCATTGGCGATCATGCCTGGATAGGTGAAGAAGAAATTCGCCCGCAAACAATTGAACCGATCTTTGAAACCCTCAACCAGGGTTCACCTAAATTTTGGGCTGATTTCAACGAGGATCAAGCCAGCAAAAGTTTGATGGAGCGTTTTGAGACCTTAGGTCCCCTGGCAATCCTGCTGGCAGGTTTGGTCGACGGCTTGAACCCCTGTGCTTTTGCGACGATTATTTTCTTTGTTTCTTACTTAAGCTTAAGTGGCAAAAAAGGCAAAGAGATTTTGTTGACCGGGGCAAGTTTTACCATCGGTGTTTTCGTCGCTTATCTTTTAGTAGGCTTTGGCTTTTATAAAGTCCTTGATTTGGTCAAAGAATATTTGAGCGTGCTTAGCAAAATTGTCTATGGTTTGACTGCACTATTCTGTCTGGTTTTGGCAGGCATGAGCATTCGTGATTATTTCAAAACCCGCCATGGCGATTTAGACGACATGGCACTAAAACTGCCCGAACCGCTACGAAAACGCATCAATGCCACCGTTCGTGAAGGACGTAATGCCAAAAGCTATTATCTGAGCGCTTTCCTCATCGGCTTGGCTGTTTCCATGTTGGAATTAGCCTGCACCGGCCAGATATACTTGCCGGTCATCATCTCAATGAGCACCATGCCTGAATTGCGCGGTAAAGCCAGTCTTTATATTGTTCTTTACAACCTGATGTTCATTGTGCCCCTGATCGTTGTCTTCATTTTGGCTTACTACGGCACAACCTCAAAGCAACTTACCGCTTTTTTGAAGAAACATGCCGCCACGGTCAAAATTGGCATGGCAATTGTCTTTTTGCTGTTAGGCGCCTGGCTGATTAGCAGCTTGTTGTCGTGATTTACAGGTAACAGGAAAAAGGAAACGGGAAACGGTAAACTGGGAGCGGGACAGTTAACTGTATTCCGTACTAAGTGAATACCGCCACGAATAACTGTGTACCAAAAACTCTTAGTTGAAAACTTTTTTTATAATTTTCGCTACAGTTGAGCGAAAACGAACTGTTTTACTCGACAAAGAAGCCTCAATCCTGGCTGTTTTCACCGCTTCGCGCATTTCTTCAGCTGTATTAAAATCGGGCATAATCATCGAAGCTTGACCTAACTCCCCTAAACTATGCGCATCAGATCCCGCCATAAATGCCAGCACCTGCTCTTCTGCAAATTGCCGAGCCTCTTCATTGAACTCCGGATTAAAACAACGGGCATTAAAAACTTCAAAACCGTCTAAAAACGGAACCATCGCCTCAAGCGTTCCCTCTTTCCAATGCGAGCCACGCCAGGGGTCAAAAGGATGTGCCACACTGATAAACGCTCCCTGATCTCGCAATCGCCGGATCACTTCCATCGGCTCCAAGCCGTCAGGAATCTCTTCCTTCATAAAATAAGCCAAAATTTCGCCTTCACTGGTCAAAATTTCTTCGGCAACAATCACCAAATCCGGTGCGAGTTTTTTAGCAGCGACCGAACCGCCCATTCGCCCGTGATCAGTAATTGCCAGCTTGCCTATCCCCTTTTTTCGGCATATGGCAATCATTTTTTCAATCGAAGCCAGGCTGTCGAAAGAATAATTGGAATGGCAATGAAATTCTGCCCTAATCATCTCGTTCATTCGCTGTAAATTCTCGGAAGTCGTTCCGCCAAGCCACAGACGACCTCATAATTAATCGTCCTCCAGCGTTTGGCTACCTCGTCAATGCTGATAAATTCCGAGCCCTGGCCCCCAAC
>JAGOIM010000008.1:0-10378 GCA_017995665.1 Anaerolineaceae bacterium
ACGGACGTTTGGGAGCCTTTGCCAATGTAGAATATGGGCCGAAAGGCATTTGGCTAAGCATGACGGTCCATCCTGATGCAGATGCCCAGGCTTTACTTTCAAGTTTAGTTCAGGAAGTTTCGGATGTCCTTGAGCGGCCGATTTATTTGGCGATTCGTTCCTACCAGCCTCATTTGGAAAACGCGGTGGTGAGAATGGGCTTTGCCGAAAGCGAAAGCCAAATCTTACTTGTGAAGCATTTAGTCTTGAAAAGAGCCTTGGATCCTAATCAGGTAAAGCAGATTTTTGAAACGGGAACATTTGAGGGCTCAAGACCTTTTTCAGGGGAAAAGAGTAAGTAAGAGGGCGTTATAGCTAAAAGCACTTGCCTCAAAGTTTCAAGCGCAGAATCTTCAAGGCAGGAAGCGATTATGCGTCCAATTCACTTCCAAAAATTAAGTAAAAATTAACGCAAACAGAGTAAAATTATCCATATGACAGAAGCAAGACAATTTACCGATGATATGGCGGAGATGCTTAAAGTATTGCCCGATGAAATCGTGCAACCTTTAATCGAAGCTAATCATTTTGATGACCTGTTGGAAGTGGTGCTCGATTTGGGTCGATTCCCGACTGCCCGTTTTGTCGATCGGGAGATTAAACTTCTCGATCGCCCGGTTGAAGAAGCCGATATCGAAGCGATTACCAAGTCCATCGGTGATTTTGATGCCGACAACCGTGCCGGGATGGAGCGCACGCTTCATCGTATATCTGCAATTCGCAACCGCCGTGGCAAAGTGGTCGGTTTGACCTGTCGCATCGGCAGGGCGGTTTATGGCACGATTAATATTATTGAAGATTTAATCAATTCCGGTGAAAGCATTTTGATTTTAGGCAAACCCGGTGTTGGAAAAACTACCATGCTGCGCGAAGCGGCCCGGATTCTTTCTGAGAAAAAACGCGTCGTCATCGTCGATACCTCCAACGAAATTGGCGGTGACGGAGACGTGCCGCACCCGGCTGTTGGGAATGCGCGTCGGATGCAAGTGCCCAAGCCTTCCCTGCAACACGAAGTGATGATTGAGGCAGTCGAAAATCATAATCCGGAAGTGATTGTGATTGACGAAATCGGCCGCGAACTCGAAGCCCAGGCCGCCAGAACGATTGCCGAACGCGGCGTCCAACTGGTTGGCACGGCTCATGGTAACGCACTGGACAATCTTTTGGTCAACCCAACCCTTTCGGATTTGATTGGTGGAGTTTCTTCGGTCACACTTTCTGACGACGAAGCGCGAAGACGGGGTACCCAAAAAACGGTTTTGGAGCGCAAATCCCCGCCCACTTTTACCATTTTGGTTGAAATTCAAGAGCGCGAACACGTCAAAGTGCATCGCGACGTCGGGGCGGCGGTTGATGGCATCTTACGCGGTTACCCACTTCCTCCCGAAGAGCGATTTCGCGATAAAGAAGGTCGGGTTAAGCTGGTAAAACAAGCCAAACAAGCCATGCCGACCGTTTCACAATCCGTCCGACGAGGGAAAATGGATAAAAGTCCTTTTGACCGAAGCAGCAATTTGCCGCTTGCTCCCCGGCAAGCCAGCAGTGAGGCGGTTTCAGATAACTCGACAGCACGCTTTGAAGATTTTTTAGCAGAAGAGATTTTGGATGACAGCAACCCCGGCACAGATCTTTTGGATAAGAAAATTTTTGCCTTTGGCATTGCCCGAAACCGTCTCTTACAGGCGATTAAAAATATGGCACTACCGGCGGTGGTTGTGAAAAATTTGGACGAGGCAGACATCTTCCTCACACAAAAACAATATTACCGAGACCGATTGGAAACAATCGTCCAGGCAGAAGAACGCGGTTTGCCGATTTTTGTGATCAAATCCAATTCTATTGGACAGGTTGAACAGTTTTTGGCCGACTATTTTCAACAAAAGCCAAAACAAGTTCGCCTGAGTTTACTTGAAGAGGCCTCTGACCAGGCCGACGAAGCGGTTTTAATGGTGAAAAACGGAGAGCGTTTCGTTAATTTGCCACCCATGCCTGCTCCGGCTCGCCGTCAACAGCACGAAATTGCCAAAAACGCACAGCTGGTCTCCCGATCTTTCGGGAAAGATCCAAACCGCTATGTGCGAATATACAAGGACTAAAAATGTTTATCAGTCTTGAGGGCCCGGAAGGCAGTGGTAAGAGCAGTCAGTTACCATACTTAGCAGAGTATATTGAAAGCCTCGGCTTTAGTGTGGTTAAAACCCGTGAACCGGGTGGAACGAAGATTGGCGACCAAATTCGTGAAGTGTTAGTGCGGATGGACAACGAAGAACTGCATCCCCGAACGGAGATTCTGCTTTTTTTGGCTGCCCGGGCGCAATTAGTGGAAGAAGTAATTAAGCCCAGTTTGGCTAAAGGGAAAGTTATTCTTTGCGATCGCTTTGGGGATTCAACTTTAGCCTATCAGGGATATGGACATGGCCTCGATTTGGATAAACTGCGAGCGATGTTACAATTTGCTACGAATGGTTTAAAGCCGGACCTTACAATTTTGCTTGACGTAGACATTCTGACCGGGTTAAAAAGGAAGAAAGCCAAAGAAGAATGGAATCGTCTGGACGCTTATGAAAGCTCATTCCACGAACGAGTGCGCAATGGCTATCATCAACTGGCTCAGGAAGAGCCGGAGCGTTGGCGGATTGTGGATGCTTCTCAGCCGGCAGACTTGGTGCAAAGCCAGCTTAGAACCTTGGTGCGGAATGCCCTTCTGCAGGATGTAAAATAAATGTTTGCAACAGCGAAGCAGAAAGCTTCGTTGCATGAAAGGATTTTCTAATGAAGAAATATACAAAATACCTATGGGTTTTTCTCGTTTTCGCAATGGTACTGGGTGCCTGTGAAGTTATCGAGGCAACTCCGCCGGTTGTGGAAGAACCCACGGCTGTTATAGAACCTACTCTTGAAGACTCAGAGGCTGAAACTCCAATTGAACCAACCGAACCTTTGCCTATCGTCGATGCAGAAGGCAAAATGGTTTGTACCGTTGATGGAGCGCTCTTCCCCGAGCTCACTCCTGAACAAGAAGAACAAATTTCGGTTTTTCCTGAAGTTAGCGATGATGAATGGTCGATTGGTCCCAAAGACGCAACACTGACGATTGTTGAATACACCGATTTCTTCTGCCCCTATTGCGGTGTTGCTTTTACAGAATTTGAAAAACTGCTTGAGAATCATGGCGATGAAGTTCGTCTGGTTTATCGTGCTTTACCTTTGGATTCTCTCCATCCCACCGCACCTTTGGCTGCCTATGCTGCCGAAGCCTCCGGACGACAAGGAAAATTCTGGGAGATGTATCGTGCAATTTTCAACGATCAGGGAAATCTTGCCCAATTAACTGCGGAAGAATTGACTGAATCGCTGATGACCACAGCTGAAGAAGAACTTGAGTTAGACATGGACCAATTCAAAGCTGATTTTGAAAGCGAAGAACTTCGCCAAAAAATCACCGACGGTCAAACCGAAGCATTTGAGGCCGGAATTAATGGCACCCCTACCGTTTTGCTCAACCGTCGCCCGATTGACACCCGCTCTATTCCTTATTTTGGCAGTTTCATTGAAGTGATGAAAGCCGAAGAAGGTATGGTTTTCGAATGTCCTCCCTTTGTTATTGATCAGGATAAAGAATATACCGCCACGATTGAAACCGAAAATGGCGAGATGGTTTTGGAACTTTACCCCAAACAAGCACCCCTGGCAGTTAACTCCTTTGTCTATTTGGCTCGTGAGGGCTTTTATGATGGCGTAACTTTCCACAGAGTTTTCCATGACTTTATGGCTCAAAGCGGTGACCCAAGCGGCACTGGCATGGGCGGTGCAGGTTATCGCTATCGCGAAGAGATTGTGCCAGAATTAACCTATGACGAACCTTACATGCTGGGTGTTGCCAGAACACAAGAAGAAGGAACAAGCGGAAGCCAATTCTTTATTACTTACGTCCCTGTTTCTCAATTGAATGGTGGTTATACCATCTTTGGTAAACTGATTGATGGCATTGATGTCTTAGAAAAGATTACTGAACGTGATTCTGATAGCAATCCCGATTTACCGATCGGCGATAAGATTATCAAAATTACGATTAACGAAAAATAGTGAACCAACAGACAATAAAAGATCAAACCAGCCCACGCTGGATGCATTGGCTCAACCTGATTTTTAATAGTCTGGTGGTTATTGGTGCTGGTTTGATGGTTGGCTTCTTGCTGTTTGCAACGGCAGATGCCTCTGTAAATGAAGTCACAGAATTGATAGAAAACCGAACCGTATACCTTTTGGCATACGTGTTCGGTTTTGTGTTTTTGGTGGGAATCTTCGCGATCGTCGGAAGCATTCGCAGATTAAGGGGCAAGTCAAATTCGATCAAACCGCAATTCATAAATGGAATTATTGGCTCGCTTGTTTTGCTCGGGATTCTTTTGATTGTCCTGGAACAATTCTTTAACTATCCGGACTGGCTCTATGGCCTGGCAACTTTTTTGGCTGTCTTGGCTCCTGCCCTATTCTTCCTGAAGTTATTCAGCGGCAGGTTGCTGGGGAAGCATTTCGGAAGAGATGCCTCGGTTATAAGCTTTACCGCGAATTTTTCCTTGCCTTATATCATGATTATTCAGGTTCTGCTGGCTGTCATCGGGGTTTTTATCGGGATGATGGTTTTTCTGCCGAACATAATCAATAATTCGACAGTTATGCCAGATTTGGAACAGCTGCTTGCTTCGCCCGCATTGATTATCTTTGTGGCGGTTGTTTTGGTGGCTGTAATTGCACCAATTACCGAAGAGCTTTTTAAGACCCTTGCAGTTTGGCCCTTGCTTGGTCGAAAGCTAAGTGCGAGCGAAGGCTATTTGGCAGGGATGATGAGTGGTTTTGCCTTTGCAGTACTCGAAGGCGGACTCTATGCCACTCAACTGGCTCTTATCGGTGATGGCGATTTGACAGCTGTCCTGTTTGGGCGAATGGGCGGCACCTTGATACACATGTTCAACGGTGCGCTGATTGGCTGGGCTTTAGCCAAAGGCAGGCAAGACCGCAACCATGCCCGAACAATTGTGATTTACGTTATTACTATGGCGATTCATGCTTTATGGAATTTGATAGCAGTCTTTACCCAGACAATCCCTGCACTTTTAGAACGAAACGTCAATGAACTGCTTTCGACTGGGCTGTTGCTCGGCATGTCAATCGTACTTTTCCTTGCTTTCGTTATCCTCTCACGAAATGTCTTCAAAGAAAACAAAATAAATGAGGAAAATTAATGTCCGAATTGAAAAAGTACGTGGAAACAAGCGTTTTCCGTCAAAATCTTCTGAAGGTGCTTCAATGGATTGTAAAACTTGTAGCAAACCTCGAGGTTGAAGGTGCCGAAAATTTACCGGAAAGCGGTGCTTATCTGGTGACAACCAACCATATCAGCCTTCTGGACCCGCCGTTTTTGATGTTGGCTACAAAACGGAAAGACATTACCGCCATGGTCGCGAGCAAATACGAAAAAACCCCTCTTATTAGTTGGTTTCTCAAAAAAGTTGGCGTAATTTGGATTAACCGTGAGGGTTCTGACTTTCAAGCTTTTCGCCAGGCAACTGATTTTTTGAAAAGTGGAGGTAGCCTTGGGATTGCACCGGAAGGAACACGTTCAAAAACCGGCAATTTGATAGAAGGAAAACCCGGCAGTGTGCTCTTGGCGTTGAAAGCTAATGTTCAGATTATTCCTGCAACTGTTTTGGGCCCGGCAGATTTGAAAAAAAATATTTTGCGTTTAAGGAAAACGAATGTCAAAGTGATTTTTGGCAAGGCCTATTCCCTGGTTCAACCGAAAGAAGGCGAAAGCCCAAAAGATGTTCTCGACCAGAATTTGACGGAAATCATGTGTCAAATTGCAGCGCTTTTGCCTGAAGAACGTAGAGGTTTCTACCGTGACAACCCAAGATTAAAGGTAATATTAGCAAAACAAAATGCAGCCAGTTCTGCAGAAATGGAGCTTTCATGATTCCTGTTCGCGATACAATCAAGACGCACCGAAAACCGGTCGTCAATTATATTTTAATTGGTATTAATGTAGTAGTATTTTTATGGATGTTTTTGAACTCCGGAAGAATTGACCAGATTTATGACCAGTATGCTTTGGTTCCGGCAAGTTTTAGCAATGGGATAAACCTAAAAAGTATTATGAATATCTTCACCAGCATGTTTATGCATGGCGGATGGATGCATCTTATCAGCAACATGCTCTACCTCTGGATTTTTGGCGACAACATTGAAGACCGTCTTGGATCCGGACTCTATATAGCTTTTTACCTTCTTGGTGGGGTTGCGGCGGCCGGCTTGCAAATTTTGATTAATCCTTCTTCTACCATTCCAATGGTTGGAGCCAGTGGTGCGATTGCGGCGGTTTTAGGCGCTTATTTGGTACTCTATCCCACCAGCCGAGTCTACACTTTCATTCCGCTTGGTTTTTTTGCCAGGTTAACCCTCGTTCCCGCCGTTTTGGTTTTGGGAATGTGGTTCGTCTTGCAATTAATCAACGGGGTAGGCTCCTTAGGCATTGCAGACAGTGGCGGCACGGCTTATTTTGCTCATATCGGAGGTTTCCTTTTTGGCTTGTTAATTGGCTATTTGTCCAAAAAACGGACCCCCGATCCTCAACCGGCACCACCGATGTGGAGTTGAATTGTCAGTTTACTTTTATTCTTGATTAATATGAATTCATAGTATAATATGCCTCTGGCGTTAAGAAGGTTTCAACCTCCGAGGCGCATTTTGTGTTTATCCCGCTTGGGAAGCAATTTTTAATAAAGGAAGTGTTATGCCAAGTTCATACCTGACACGTGAGGGATATGAGAAATCCGAACAAGAGTTGAATTATTTGCGTTCAGTGAAACGCAAAGAAGTTGCCCAACGGCTGCAAGATGCCATGGAAGACGGAGAATTGATTGAAAACGCTGAATTTGAAGCGGCGAAAAACGAACAATCCTTCGTTGAAGGGCGCATTAAGGATCTCGAGATACTGCTTGCTAATGCCCATATCATTGGCGAAGAAGAGAATCCTCATGGGATCGTTCAAGTCGGCTCAAAAGTAACGATAGCCGAAGAAGGCGGGGAGCCTGAGCTTTATATGATTGTCGGTCCGGCCGAAGCAGACCCCCTCGGGAGAAAGATTTCGAACGAATCGCCAATTGGGCGGGCTTTGCTCAATCATAAGGTTGGCGAGAAACTGAAAGTGGAAACACCCGGTGGTGCTTACACGGTTGAAATTTTGGAAGTAGAATAAAAACCAGGTATATGCCCCACCCATTTAGGTGGGGCATTTTTATGTAAAGGACAAAGGATGCTAAAAGACGATTTTTCCGAATTAGAGAACCAAAGACTTAACAAACTCGAACAAATGCGCGAACAAGGAATAGAAACCTATCCAACGCGTGCTCATAAGACCCACTTCAATGCCGAAGCTGTTGCTGAATTTGAAAAAGCAGAGGCAGAAGGGCAAACCGAAAGCGCTGAACTTGTTTTAGCCGGACGTTTACGCGCCAAACGCGATATGGGTAAACTGAGTTTTGCTCATATTGAAGATAAGAGTGGCAAAGTGCAGCTTTTGTTGCGTGTGAATGAGCTTGGTCAGGAAAAATTGGATGAATTTGTCCGCTTCTTTGATTTGGGAGATTTCATCGAAGCCAAGGGCAAAATGTTTCGCACCCGTCGGGGCGAAGTTACTTTGCAAGTCGAATCTTTTCGTATGCTGGCAAAAGCACTTTTGCAGTTGCCGGCTGATAAAGATGAAGTTGTCGACGGCGAGGTGATTCGGCATGCCCAGTTGAGTGACCCCGAAACGCGCTATCGCCAGCGCTATGTCGATTTGGCTGTAAATCAGGAGGTTCGCGAAATTTTCAAAATTCGGGCCAATACGGTTAAGGCGATTCGTGAATTTTTGGATAATCGCGATTTCTTGGAAGTCGAAACCCCAATTCTCCAGCCGATTTATGGCGGTGCTGCGGCGAAACCTTTTACCACTTATCATAATCAGCTCCATCAGCAACTCTTTTTGCGGATTAGTTTTGAGCTTTATCTGAAGCGTTTGTTGGTTGGCGGTTTGGACAGGGTTTATGAAATTGGGCGCGATTTTCGCAATGAAGGCGTTTCATTCAAGCACAATCCTGAATTCACGCAGCTTGAGTTTTATATGGCTTATGCTGATTACAAAATCATCATGGATATGACCGAACAGATGGTTGCAGAAGTTGCCCAAAAAGTTTTGGGAACGACCAAAATCAACTTTGATGGAAACGAAATCGACCTGACTCCACCCTGGAACCGCATGCAAATCCGTCAGGGCTTAATTGACAACGCCGGAATTGACATCCACGATTACCCGGATGCCGAATCGTTGGCTGCGGTTATGCGCGAAAAGAAGATTGTATTCAAACCGGGTATCTCCAGAGGCAAGTTAATTAACACGTTGCTGGAAACTTATCTTGAGCCTTTGATGATTCAGCCGACCTTCCTCTATGACTATCCCCGCGACATCTCGCCATTGGCAAAAGCCATGCCCGATGACCCAACAACGGTTGAACGTTTTGAGGGTTATATCGGCGGAATGGAAATTTGTAACGCTTTCACCGAATTAAATGACCCGCTTGACCAGGAGCAGCGCTTCCTCGAGAGCGGCCACACTTACAGCGATGACGAAGAAGAGCGGAACCCGATTGACGAAGATTATATCCAGGCGATGGCTTATGGCATGCCCCCGAACGGCGGTTTGGGTTTGGGCATTGATCGCTTTGTGATGCTTCTGACCGGTCAGCGCACTTTGAGAGAGGTTATCCTCTTCCCCCATTTGCGCGATGCCGATGCGGAATCGAAGAAAAGTTAAGCGAGCTTAGGTTCTCAATCCCTTTGAGGGAGATTGGTTCAATTATTGCAACCAATAGACAAATGGAAGAGTCAATTCTAATCGAAAAGGCCATGAATGGCGATTTGGACGCTTTTAACCAGCTGGTTATCAGCTATCAGGAGCTTGCTTTTAACCTTGCCTATCGAATCATGAACAACGAAGCTGCCGCGGCTGATGCCACACAAGATGCCGTTATTTTGATGTATCGGAAGATGGACAGCTATCGCGGTGGTTCTTTCAAATCCTGGTTTTTACGGATTGTTACCAATACCTGTTACGATGAACTGCGAAAGCTTAAACGCCGTCCTACTGTTCCGCTTGAACCGGAAACGGAGGATGGCGATTTGATTGAATCGCCGGAATGGCTTGCCGATAAATCGGTTGGTTTGGAAGAAGCGGCAATCAATGCCCAGCTGGAACAAGCAATTCAAGATTGTTTGAACCAACTTAACCCTGACCAAAAAACAGTGATGGTGATGGTTGATGTTTCCGGCGAAGATTATGAAACCGTCTCCCAAGTTATTCAAAGTCCGGTTGGAACGGTTAAAAGCCGCTTGAGCCGGGCGCGTTTGAGAATGCAGGAATGTTTAAAGAACAAGAGGGAACTTTTACCTGAGCAATTTCGTCTAAATATCGAGGATGAAAATGTTTAATCAGGAAAAATTAAGCCCAAGAGATTTGGAGTTATTAGCCGCTGCGGTCGACCAGATGCTTAGTGCGTCCGAGCAGGTTGAATTCAACAAGCGTTTGGGCGAGTCACAACATTTTGCGGAGAGCTATCGTCAACAGCAAAAGCTGAAGCAGCTGATGGCGCAATTACCGACCCGCTCTGTTCCTCATAACTTCACGCTAACCCGTGCCGAAGCTAAAAATGCGAAACGCTCGGCTTTTTGGCAACCAATGTTTGGCTGGGCGAGTGCGATTTCGGCTATTTTGTTCGCGACCATTTTTGGCAGTGAATTGATTTTCAATAATTATTCCGCATCCCCGGCATTAATGGCAAAAGAAGCCCCTTCCCTAAATGAGAGTGTGCCGATGGCAGCTCCGATGGATGAAAGCGAAGACCTGCCAGCGCATGTTATCAACTGGAATTACAGCGGTTTTGACGGCATCGGCGGTAAAGGCGGAGCCGGAGGCATCTCCGATTCCGGAGGTGTTGGCATTAATATCTTCCTGGTAGATGTTCCCGATGTGGCGGTTGAAGATCAGGTTGAGGAATTTAGCCTTAGTGCTGAAGGACCCGCTGATCAAATTTCCGAGGAAAGCTTAGAAGAAGCACCCGAAATAAGGGCACTTCCGGAAGAAGAAGCAGAAGAATTTGAAATGCTGAGTGCAGCTCCGGAAGAAGAATTAGAAGGACTGAGTGCAATTCAGGACGAAGAAGTGACAGAATCGGAAGCGATCCCAAAAACAACCCCGGAGGAAAATGTCGAACCGCTTGAGCACGAGGCACCGATCATTTAT
>JAGOIM010000008.1:10478-13053 GCA_017995665.1 Anaerolineaceae bacterium
TCCGGAAGAAGAATTAGAAGGACTGAGTGCAATTCAGGACGAAGAAGTGACAGAATCGGAAGCGATCCCAAAAACAACCCCGGAGGAAAATGTCGAACCGCTTGAGCACGAGGCACCGATCATTTATGGCATCGACCCAGAGCATATGGGCGAGGTTATCAGGGAATCCGTCACTGTCCATGATGCAGAGTTTGGAGCAGAAGTAACAAGGCCGGAGATCAAAGATGTTGTCCCATTAGCTTTGAGGCTTGGGCTCTTGATTTCTGCCGTCCTCTTTGGCATTGTTTGGCTTTATTTGAGGTTCAAGCGATAATTTTCATTGCACTGATTAAAGAATTTGACCGCCGACGGTTTTGAATTCTTCACAAAATCCGCTCACGAAAATCGTGAGCGGTTTTAATTTATGCTCATTCCGGAATGGAAATGGCTTGTCTTTAGCACAAAGCGAAACAAAAAGACTTAAGCACCTTTATAATAGGAGAAAGTTCGATAAACTTACCAAAAGCCATAAGTGAAACCACTAATTTCTGTGAATTATAAGGAGAATAATGTACAGCAAAAAAACTGAATTGAAAAACGTTTCCGGACTGCATGCCCGACCGGCATCAGAATTTGTCGCAATGGCAAAAAGCTTTGAATCCAAGGTAACCGTTCAACGTTTGGATGATCCCGAAGCGCAAGCAGCCAATGCCAAATCAATCATTAAAATTTTAGCTCAGGGGATTTCGGTTGGCACTCCGATTGAAATCGCCGCTGACGGACCCGATGAGCAAGAAGCGGTTGATAAGCTGATTGAATTAGTCGATTCAAAATTTGGCGAAGACTAAGCTTCCCTTAGCAGGAGAATTGGAGAAATCATGAGAATCCTCAAAGGCAACCCTGTTTCCCGTGGTATCGCCCTGGGAAAAGTCTTTATTTACAAAGCCTTTAAAGCTGATGTACACGAATCTTATTTTGAAGCCGGAAAAGAAGAGGAATATTTTCAAAAATATCAGGATGCCGTAAAAAAAGCCCAGGACGAATTGCAAAATATTGTTACGTCCATGGGAGCGGAATCACCGGAAAAAGCCAAAATTTTCAGCGCGCATATCGAAATTTTGACCGATGAAGAAGTTGAAGACGAAGTCAGAACAATGATAGTTGAAAACCGGGCGATGCCCGATTATGCCGTTGACGAAGTCTATACTGAGTTTGCCAACCTGCTCGGAAAAGCAAAAGATCCTCTGATTGCCGCGCGGGTTGCTGACCTGCGCGATGTCCGCAATCGTGTTTTGCGCATTTTGAAAGGTGAGCACGAGCGAAATCTTTCCAGTTTGCGCGAAAACGTGATTGTGGTTGCCCACGATTTGCTGCCAAGCGATACGGCAACCATGAATCGTGAGCGCGTGATGGGCATTGTTACCGAAGCCGGTGGCTCAACATCCCATACCGCCATCCTTGCCCGAGGCTATAAGATTCCAGCGGTTTTGGGTGTTCCTGATGCGACAGAAATCATGAAATCCGGGGACAACATCATTGTTGACGCTTTGAAGGGCCAAATTTTACTTGAACCGGATGAAGCCAAAATTCAAGAGTATCAAGAAAAACAGATTGAATATGTTAAAGAAGAAGCCGAAACGAGCGAATTTTTGGATAAAATCCCGTTGGTTGCCAGCGGCGAACGCTTTAGTGTCGGTTTGAACATCGGCGGCACTGATCCGGATGAAAATGCCAAATATGTCGATTTTGTTGGGCTTTTCCGAACAGAATTTTTGTACATGGGCAGCGAGCATATGCCAACCGAACAAGAACAGTTTGAGGCGTACAAGCGCGTTTTAGCGAACGCGATGGGCAACCCGGTTACGTTGCGAACGCTCGATATCGGCGGTGATAAAACTTTGCCCTATCTCCCCTTGCCCAAAGAAGACAACCCCTTCCTCGGGAACCGCGCTTTGCGGCTTTGCCTGACGCATATTGATTTGTTCAAAACGCAATTACGGGCAGCCTTACGTGCTTCAGCTTTTGGTCCTTTGCAAATCATGTTTCCCATGGTTGGGACGATGGATGATGTTCGCGCCGGCAAGGCTGTAGTTGAGGAAGTAAAGGCGGAGCTTAGAGCAGAAGGCAAGGCTTTTGACGAGAAAATCGCTATCGGAATTATGATTGAGATTCCCTCAATTGCCATGATTGCTGATCTGGTAGCCGCGGAAGTCGATTTTGCCAGTGTTGGCACAAATGACCTTACCCAATATTTGCATGCGGTTGATCGGATGAATCCCGCTCTTGCTGATTATTTCCAGAGCATGTCGCCGGCAATGTTGCGTATTTTGGGGCGCATTTTCAGCGAATTTAACAAAGCCGGAAAGCCAATTTCGGTTTGTGGCGAGTTAGCCGGTGACCATTTGGGAGCACTTTTGATGTTTGGGCTGGGTTTGCGCAAATTTAGCATGAACGGCACGAATATCGGCCGGGTGAAGCGAACACTTTCGCTCTTTACGCTTGACGAAGCCCAGGAAATTGCAAAGAAAGCACTCGATATGCCAACCGAAGCAGAAATTATTGCTTACGTAAACGCAGAAGTTGATAAAAAAGCTGA
>JAGOIM010000008.1:13153-18944 GCA_017995665.1 Anaerolineaceae bacterium
GGGTGAAGCGAACACTTTCGCTCTTTACGCTTGACGAAGCCCAGGAAATTGCAAAGAAAGCACTCGATATGCCAACCGAAGCAGAAATTATTGCTTACGTAAACGCAGAAGTTGATAAAAAAGCTGAATAACCGAAAATTAATTTAGTAGAGGCTGCTTTCAGGCAGCCTCTTGAATTTAAATCAAAGTTGCTTGGATTAACCGTTTTGTTCTTTTTGTTTTTTGCCATACATCTCGGTGCGCAAACCGAAAAAGATTAGGATAAGAGCAAGCGGGATTGTGATTGCCGCACTAATGATTGGTAATTTGCGGATTTGTTTGAGCAATTCCTCGCGGCTGAGGACCTTTAGTTTGAAATCCTTCTCAAAAGTTTGCCCTTCTTCAATCAATTCATTGTTTTGGCTAAGGGGATAAGAATATTCGCCGCTTACTTTGCCGTCCAATTCTTGATTTTGGCTTAAATCCTTGGGCAAAACGGTAAAAACCGGGATAAGAATTTCACTTTTCTTAGCACTTGCGGAAAGGTTTTCATCCCAACCCTGGTAATCGAAAGCATCTAAAAAGATGAGTTCTTCTGTTTTGGTCGCCTCTTTTAAGGAAAATTCTAATTTTTGGAGGGCAAATTTGCCTTCAAGCGATTGCTCGCCCACAAGATATAAGTTTACTTTTTCTCCGGCTGTGCCGTAAACAGTTTCCGGCTTATCTTGATTGAGGTTTATCCGTTGACTAAAGCTCTCAATCAATTGCACATCGCTTTTTTCAATTAATGTGTATGTCGATGTGAGACCGAAAATCAGCATCAACAGTCCGAGGCCAAGTAGTAATAAAGGGGTGCTGGATTTCTGGAAAAATTTCATAACTATGTCACATTTTCTTGTTTCTGTAATAGTTCAGATTATAATTCAGTATATACAGATTGCCAGTAATGTAGGATTAAGGCAAAACCAACAAACCCAGGAGGATCACATTGAAGTTAACTGATTTATTAAGACCTAATCTTATAGAAGTAAATGTTCATGTCAAAGATTGGCAAGAAGCTGTCCGTGCTGCAGGGAGATTGTTGGTTGAAGACGGCGCAGTTGAGCCGCGCTTTGTCGACGCAATGATTGAAGTCGTCAAAGAATTTGGCCCCTATATCGTTTTAGCACCCGGATTCGCTATGCCACATGCCAAAGCAGAAGCCGGCTGTATCAAGTCCAGTTTATCTTTGATTACACTGGCTGAACCGGTTGAATTTGGAAATCCTGAAAACGATCCGGTGTATGTTGTCGCCGCGCTAACTGCCGCGGATCATGGTGCCCACATTGAGGCACTCAGCCAGCTCGCGGATGTCCTTGCAAATGATGAAGTAGTCGGTCTATGGGCAAAAGCCAAAGATGCTGATGAAATCTTAAAAATTGTAGAAGAAAATTCTTAAGGAGAAAGATATGATTAAAATTTTTACCGTTTGTCCACAAGGCCTTGGCAGCAGTTTGATTGCTAAAATCAATGTCGAAAAAGCTCTCACCAAAATGGGTGTCGAGGGCGAAGTAGAAACCGCAGGTGTAACGTCAATCACCGGTCAAACTTTTGACCTGATTGTTACTGTCCCCGAGATGGCAGACTCTTTGGAACGTTATAAGGATAAGCTCGTTTTTGTGACGAATTTCTTTAAACGTGACGAGATTGCCGATACTCTGGAAGCAAAATTCCGTGAGATGGGCTTGGTTGAATAAACCGCCCATATATATTAATTGATTTTCATTGATATAAGAAAGGAGGCAGACCCGTAACTTTTTTACCCATTTTTTGTTTATCTATAAGTAAATCTAAATCATCCTTATTGGAGGCTTAAAATGCAAATAATTATTAACATCTTTAATTTCATTGCTGACGAAATCCTTTCTAATTACAGTATTATTTTGGGTTTGGTCGCCTTAGTTGGTCTTCTGCTTCAGAAGAAATCATTCGGTAACGTTGTTAGTGGCGTTATCAAGACAATCGTTGGCGTTACTATCATCAGCGCCGGTGCTGATGTTTTGGTTCGGGGTATTTCTCCTCTAACCGACATCATCAACCACGTTCTCGGTGTGCAGGGCGTTTTACCCACCAATGAAGCCGCATTACCCTTTGCTTTGGAACAATTTGGCTCAATTGGCTCGTTGGTTATGGTTGGCGGTTTCATCCTCAACCTGCTTATTGCCCGTTTCACAAAATATAAGTTCATCTACCTGACCGGTCACATCATGCTCTACGTTTCCCTCTTTGTGGTTATCGTTGTGAATGCAACCGTCGGTTTAACCGGATGGCAACTTTGGTTGGTAAGCACAATTGTGATGGGTCTCTATTTCACCTTGATGCCCGCTCTCAACTACGAAGGTACCAAAGCCGTAACCGGTGGCGAAAAGTTCTCCGTTGGTCACACCGGTGATTTCGCATACTGGTTCTCTTATCAATTTGGGAAGCTCTTCAAAAAGAACACCCGCTCTGCTGAAGAATTTAAACTCCCCAAAGGTCTTTCCTTCTTCCGCGATACAACTTCTAGCCTGGCGCTTACCATTTTCCCGATTTTCTTGATTTTGATCATCGTTTCCTGGAATTGGACAGCAGCCAACATTACCGGCGGTCAGAACCCGATTATGTTTGCTGTACTTCGCTCTCTGACCTTTGCTGCCGGTATGGCAATCGTCCTGGCTGGTGTTCGCATGATGCTTGGTGAAATCATTCCTGCTTTCGCCGGTATTTCCGAAAAACTGGTTCCCGGTGCTGTTCCTGCTTTTGACTGCCCGGTTGTCTTCCCCTATGCTCCAACAGCCCTGCTGTTTGGTTTCATCTCGATGTTCGTCGGGATGGTTATTGCCACACTTTTGCAGGTGGCATTCAAGAGTCCCTATGTAGTCTTACCTGGAATTGTCCCCGCCTTCTTCGCTGGTGGTACCTCCGGTATCTTTGGTAATGCCAAAGGTGGTTGGAAAGGTGCCGTCTTCGGCCCATTCATCATGGGTGTCGTTATGCAAGTTGGTACAGCCCTCTTGATTCCCTTTACCGGTGAACTTTTCAATCAGGGTGCGACATTTGGCGATCCCTTCTATGCCACAGTCGGTTTGGCTTTCGCAAAAGCCGGTGACTTCATTGGCAAAGGCGGCATTATGAGCATCATCACGATGGTCGTCCTGGTCGGCTTGGTTGCCTGGGTTTTCATCGCAGGCAGAAACTACAAGGGTTTGGACGAACCTGCTAAGTAAGCTGGACTTTAATTTTAGTGGCTGTGCTCCTACAGGCAGCCACTTTTTAATTTATAACGGTATACTTGACATAAAAATGAGGGGTCTGATTGCAGACCCCTTTTATAAAGTCTGAGAAGGAGAACGATGGAAAAGAATACTCCATTACAAGAAGAAGCAATCAATGCTATCCGATTCTTATCCGCTGATGCGGTACAAAAGGCAAACTCCGGGCATTCAGGACAGCCGATGGGTTCTGCTGCTATTGCCTACACACTCTTCACCAAACATTTGAAATTTAACCCGGCCAATCCAAATTGGGCCGATCGAGACCGTTTCATCCTTTCCGCCGGTCATGGTTCAATGCTTTTATACAGCCTTTTCTATTTGACTGGTTATGAAGAAATGACGATGGACCAGCTGAAGCAATTCCGCAGGCCCAATAGTTTGACCCCCGGTCATCCCGAATATGGACATACTGCCGGTGTTGAAACAACTACCGGTCCTCTGGGACAGGGTTTGGCAGTGGCGGTTGGCGATGCAATGGCTGAAGCACATTTGTCAGCGGTTTATAACAGCGAAGCACATAAAATTGTTGATCACTACACCTATGTCATCGCAGGTGACGGCGATTTAATGGAAGGCATTTCTTCCGAGGCTTCTTCCTTGGCAGGTCATTTCCAACTCGGCAAGCTGATTGTCTTTTATGATGACAATCGCGTTACGATTGACGGCGGTACTGAGATTACCTTTACGGAAGACCGCGCAAAACGCTACGAAGCCTACGGCTGGCAAGTTTTACATGTTGAAGACGGCAATAATGTTGCTGAAATTGACCGTGCGATTATCGCCGCAAAAGCTGATCCCCGACCTTCCATGATTATTTGCCGCACTTATTTAGGCTATGGTTATCCGACTTGGGGCGGGCTTTCTGAAGCACATTCCGGCATTCCCAGCGATGAAGAACTTGCCGGTGCCAAACGCAATTTGGGTTATCCGGTTGAACCAAAATTTTACGTCAGTGACGAAGTTTTGGCACACTATCGCGAAGCTTTGGACCGAGGCGCAAAAGCCGATAATAAATGGAACGAAAGCTTTGGAGAATACAGCGCTGAAAAACCGGAACTGGCAGCCCAATTCAAACGGGTTATCGCCGGTGAGTTGCCTGAAAATTGGCAGAGTGTTTTGCCAAAATTCGAAGCGAACGAAAAAGGCCTTGCCACCAGAAGTGCATCGCACAAAATCATCAATGCCCTGGCTTCGGTTTTGCCGGAACTTGGCGGTGGATCGGCCGATTTGAGCGGCTCTAACTCGACCACCATTGACAGCAGCCCACTTTTCGAAAAAGAGCATTATGAAGGGCGCTACTTCCCCTACGGTGTTAGAGAACATGCTATGGGTGCCATCACCAACGGTCTGAATCAGCATGGAGGCATGATTGCCTTCGCAGCTACTTTTTTGGTCTTCTCGGATTACATGCGCCCGGCAGTTCGACTCTCTGCTCTTTCAAATACCGGCAGCATTTGGGTCTTTTCACACGACAGCTTCTGCCTTGGACAAGACGGCCCTACGCATCAACCGATTGAGCATCTAAGCAGTTTCCGTGCCATGCCAAATTTGGTTACTTTGCGTCCGGCTGATGCAAACGAAACCGTTGAAGCCTGGAAGATTGCAATTGAACGCCGCCATGCCCCAACTTTGCTCGCGTTGACCCGTCAGGCAGTGCCAACATTCGACCGTGAAAAATACGCCTGCACTTGCGGTACCAAAAAGGGTGCTTATGTGATGGCAGATTTGGGTGACAAACCGGTTGAGCTTGTCCTGATGGCAACCGGATCGGAAGTTGAACTGATTGTCAAAGCGGCTGAAATCCTGGCAGCCGAAGGTGTGGGTGTTCGCGTGATTTCCATGCCCTCCTGGGAGCTTTTTGAAGCACAATCCAAAGAATATCAAAATGAAGTGATGTTGCCCGAAGTGAAGGCGCGTCTGGCTGTGGAAGCCGGAACAAGCCTCGGCTGGCATAAGTGGGTTGGTCCTGAGGGCAAAATGATCACCATCGATCGTTTTGGCGCTTCAGCACCTAATGATTTCCTCTTTAAGGAATTTGGTTTTAATCTGGAAAATGTTTTGGAAAAATGCCGCGAACTCCTGGCAAAATAAACCAAACAAGCTAAATTAGCAAATGAATCACGGGTGGTTTGCAGGCCACCCGTGATTGAATTAACTAGCAAATTGTTGAATTATTGCTGCTTGCCCAAGCGGAATTCCCCGACTTCTTCCCAAAGGTTCTGATTGCTTAAACTAAGCATTGTCAATTTATCAATCGTGAATTTCCATTGCACGTCAATCGTGTTTAAAAATTCATTGAATGCGGTCGGATGGTTAGCCGTGTCACCATGTTGACTGAGTGTGATATGCGGAATCCAGTTCCCGGGTTGGTAAAGCAAGCTTGGATTTCTCTCAAATGGTTGCAAGGCGTTCCACAATTGGAGATGGGTTTCTACCAATCTTTTTGAAGGTAAAATCCGAACATAAACCACCGCGTTATCCTCTGAAAAACTGCTGACGATATCAGTTTCAATTTCAAT
>JAGOIM010000009.1 GCA_017995665.1 Anaerolineaceae bacterium
GGGTCACACCATATAAAATTGGCCTGCCGGGAGCTTCCGATCGACCTAATTCTTCAATTAATCCTTTAGACAACAAACTTTTAACCACCCCGTCACTGTTGACACCGCGAATGCTGTCAATTTCCGGTCGCGTTGTCGGTTGCTTGTAAGCAATGATTGCCAAAGCTTCAAGCGCAGCCTGGGTGAGGCGTTGGGTAGTTTCCAGACCCAAAAATTCTTCAATATCTGTGGCAAATTCAGGCGCGGAGACCAACTGATATTGCCCTTTTACTTCTTGTAAACGCAAACCATGTCCGTTTTTATACAAATTTTGCATGTCTCGCAGGGCATTCTCAATTTCTTTTTTCTTCAATCCGGTCGCTTGCGCCAATTGATCCACACCGGTCAATCCCGGTGCAGCAAAAAGAAGCGCCTCGATGCGCATTCTCATCTCTTTATTAGTTTCGTGCTTTGCTTCAGTCATGCTATAATTCCACCATTCAGGGGTCGCTTGATTATACTCTAAAGTCCCCCGATTTAACGGACAGCAAAGGAAGATTTTATGCGAATTTTAATTACAGGTGCAGCAGGTTTCTTGGGTTCTCACATGACCGAACGTTTGCTCAGCGAAGGGCACACGGTTATTGGCTTGGATAATTTCATCACCGGCAATCGTGAAAACCTTGCCCCCTTTTACGCGAACCCTAAATTCAGCCTGATGGAACAAGACGTCTCGCATTTCATTTCAGTGATCGACCGCCTGGATTTCGTTTTGCATATGGCTTCCCCTGCCAGCCCCAGCACATCTTCCCCCCTTGGTTACCCAAATTTACCAATTCAGACTATGAAAGCCGGAGCACTCGGCACGCACAACAGCCTCGGTTTGGCGAAAGCTCATGGCGCAAAATTTTTACTCACCTCAACAAGTGAAGTCTATGGCGACCCGCTCGTTCATCCCCAAAAAGAATCCTATTGGGGCAACGTTGATCCGGTTGGCGTACGTTCTGTTTATGACGAAGCCAAGCGTTTTGCCGAAGCTCTCACGATGGCATATCATAATTTTCATGGTGTAGACACGCGTATTGTGCGTATATTTAACACCTTTGGTCCCGGAATGCGCCTTGAAGACGGTCGGGCTGTGCCAAACTTTATTCAGCAGGCTCTGCGTCACGAACCGCTCACAATTTATGGCAGCGGCGAACAAACACGCAGTTTTTGTTATGTCGATGACCTGATTGAAGGCATCCGCCGTTTGATGGATTCAAACGAGCATAAACCGGTCAATATCGGCAATCCGAATGAAATTTCTATCCTCGATTTTGCCAGGATGATAAATGAAATCGCTGCAAATCCAGCCGGATTGAGCATCAACACCTCCGATCGTTTGGGCGATGATCCCGAACGCCGCCAGCCCGATATCAGCCGCGCCAAAGAGATTTTAGGCTGGGAACCAACGATTGGATTGCATGAGGGCTTGGAGAAAACCATAGAATATATGCGCAATAAGTTGGAAATACAAGCCTAAACCATGGGCACATTGCGCGTTATCTCAGGTAAAGCCAAAGGCATGCGTCTCAAGACCGTTCCCGGCGATACCACCCGACCAATCACCGATATCGTCAAAGAATCGTTGTTTAACATTCTTGGCAACGAAATTGTGGATAATCAAATCCTGGATTTATTCGGCGGAACCGGTGCGGTTGGGATTGAGGCTCTTAGTCGCGGCGCTCGATACGTTACATTTTTGGATAAAGGTAGCCAGGCAATTAAAACCATTCAACAAAACCTCGCCACAACCAAATTAGAAGCCCAGGCAGAGGTCATTCGCACCGATGCCTTCGCTTACCTACAAAACCCTTCTAAACTCGCTTTTGACCTGATTTACATCGCCCCACCCCAATATCGCCAAATGTGGCAGAAGGCAATCAAGCTTGTCGATTCCAAACCGGACCTCTTGAGCGACACAGGGCAAATCATTGTCCAAATCAACCCAATCGAGTGGGAAGAGCTTAGCTACGTAAACTTTGAAATCTTCGACGAACGCAAATACGGCGACACGCTCTTAGTCTTTTTCGAGAAAAAAGCTTGACCCGAATTGCTCCCCACAATAGAATCAGCCCAAATTTTATTCCATCGATGTTCATGCTTAAGGTTAATCCGGTTAATTGATAGGGATTACAACCCCTGTGTTCAGCTGGGTTTCAACCCAGCTCCTTCTTTCATCAAAAACAGAATTATTCGACGGCTGAAGAGGAAATTTCGGTAACTATGTAAATGTCAGCCCGAATCCAAATAGGAGGGGTTACACCGCTCGCTTCGCATCGGCTGCTATAGAAACCCCTCCATACAACACAAATTTTTTGTCTTACAAAGATATAACCAAGCCTTTTCACCTGCTTACTACCGGCTAAACCTCATCACCAGCTGATCTTCATCATCATAAGAATAATGCCCAAACCAGGGTTTTTCGTTGCGGCGATGGCGCATTGCCATCGGCAAAAGGGTATATAAATCTTCCACCAAATCCAGCTTTAAAGCTTCTTTTTGGCTAAACCAAGCCAAGCGGCCCTCTTCGGACTCCCTCAAGCTCCCGCTAAGCTGCTTCGCTTTGAAGACATAAAAGAGAATCCCCGGGTTCTCGCCCGTGTCGACGACAATTTGGGCAACATGGACCAGCAACTCAGCTTTCAATCCGCTTTCCTCAAAAAGTTCACGTTGAGCTGCTTCGAGAATCCCTTCCCCTTGCTCAAGATGTCCACCTTCACCGTTCCACTTGTTCGCCCAAATTTTCTTATCTGCCGCACCTTTTAAGAGCAAAACTCTGCCCTTATCATCGACCGGAAAGATTAAAACGCGCGTGATCAATTGGTAGCGGTCCTTTTGAATTCCCTGACTTTTTGCACCCATAAGCATCAAAAAGCCCAGGCAAGTTCTTGCCCGGGCAAATTCCTTTTCTTTAATTTAAGAACATTGGCAGACCAAGCACAGACTTGATCTTTGGACGATAATTTTCAATGTCGTAATATTTGTCAACATCAACCCTGCGTTTACCGCTCTCCACCAAATCGAGGGGCGTCGCCGTATACTTGCCGTCATTAATCCCAACCAGGTTACCATAGTGATTTCTCGTAATCAACTGATATGCCAGCGTGCCAAAGTTCATCGAAACCATTCGGTCAGTAATATCCGCCGGACCGCTCCTGACGAGGTAACCAAGACGTTGATACATGGTATTGTTTCCGGAAAGAGCTTTAATCTGGTCAGAAAGCATTTCACCAATCCCGCCTAATTTGCGATGTCCATAAGCATCAGGCGTACCGGTTTGCATCACTTTTCCACCAGCCGGAATAGCGCCTTCAGAAATCACTACCAGTGAATAATGGGCCGGACTGTCCTTCTTATCTTGGTCCAACATTTCAACCAAACGCTCAAGGTCAAAAGGCACCTCACAAATGATCGTCCGGTCAACATGTGCCAGATAGCCGGTAATCAAGGCAGTTTCGCCTGAATTGCGTCCAAAAAGCTCAATCACGCCAATTCGCTCGTGCGATCCGACGCTGGAGCGGAAATAGGTGATATGGTTTACGCCTCGGGTAATAGCAGTCGAAAAGCCAATGCAATAATCAGTCCCCAAAACGTCGTTATCCATCGTCTTGGGAATCGCGACAATGTTGACGCCTTCTTTGTGCAAACGAGTCGAAAAACTGAGTGTATCATCACCGCCAATCGTCACCAAGGCATCCAGTTTGAGGTGATTTAAGACCTTCATGATATAGTCGGTATAATCCTTCGCACCACTCTTTTCATCCACCACAACGCCATAATCGCTGTTTCTCAAAAATTCCGGGGTGTCTTCAGGGCGAACTTTCGCCGGATTAGTCCGGGAGGTGTGCAAGAAAGTTCCACCGGTTCGATCAACTCGGCGAACAACCGTCTCGTTCAAATCGCGAATGTAATAATCATGTGTGGATGGGTCTTCCAGGTCATAACCCAAGAGTCCCAACCAGCCGCGGCGAATACCGATAATTTCATAATCTTCGTGCGAACTGTTCGTCACCAAAGACTTTATTGCAATGCTCAATCCGGGGACATCTCCGCCACCAGTCAAAACCCCTATTCTCTTTTTAGTCATAATATTCCTCATAATTTATTAGATTCGACCAACGCTTTCGGGCTCGCCAACGCCCACCATCGAAAATATTGCAAAGCAAAAATGATAATAATAGGCACTAAAAGGACAATCGCAGGATGTTCTTTTGGAAAGCTGGTCAACGGATTAGCCATCAATTCCCATGATAAAACACTAATCAAAATGACACTAATCCAATAAATAATTTTACCAGAAAGAAGCCATTTTTCGGAAACGTATTTATAAACGGAGAAAAATGCCGGCAAAACCATCAACAGAAAAATTCCTTCTGAATACAAGTTGAAAAAGTAAGCAATTGTCAGCGTCAGCATTAATTTCCATTGCAATTGGCGTTCCTTCATTTGCCCCAAGCCAAACCATTCCACTAATACCATAACAAATGTAGCTAAATGCAGCGCAATAGCTATTTGTGCATAGGCTCCCGGGAAGGCCCGTGCCACACCCATCCAGGGAGTATCCAGCCAGCTGATATCCGGATTAAGCGAAACTATCTTCGCAAACCAATTCTGAATCCAATTCGGGAAAAGAATCATGCTGGTAACCATCAAAAAGAGAAAGCCAAAGAGTAGAATTTTGCCAAGCGAATTGTTTCGTCTTGCTCCATAAATAATCAACAAAAAAACAGCCGGAAAAATTGCAATGGGGTTAATCCAAATCGCAAACAACAACAAAATTCCTGCCTGATTTCCTTCGCCCTTCATTCCCTGGCGAATTGCCAGGAGGGTCAGCATGATGAAAATTGGCGCCATGCTGGCTGTCAAGCCTGCTCTAACCATCGGATAGGCTAAAGCGCCCAAAACACAAGTTATGAAGATTTCAAAACCGCGTAATTTCAAACCGGAAAGGTCAAGCGCAAGAAGAATCGAAACAACAACGCTCAATTGGCTCAACATCATCCAAATTGCTTTGGCAATCGGGTAAGGAATAAAACTGATGGGAATAAACAAGAAGACATACCAAGCCGGGTCTAAAAAATTGCCCCGGTCACGTTCATTCGCTATGTCATTGTTTTCCCGAATCAGCTTAACTGTCGCCTGCTGGGTTTCTTCGCCATACGGTGACCATCCTTCGCTCATCCAAGAGCGGGCAGCATTCCACCGAGTGGCAAAATTATCTTCTAATCGCAAGCGGCTATCCAGATTCAGATTGAGAAAAGTCAAACCCACCATGAGCAAGACAATTAAGATCGGAACCCAGACATTCGCGGTTTTCTTTAATAATATAATAAGACAGTCTCCATTGTGTTTTAGTCGATTGCTAATTATAGACAAAAAAACGAAGCTTGAAAAATCTTCATAGACAGTCGCTGTAAGCAGTTCACAACTCGCAGATGGAAACATGCAGCTCACGGTTGACAGTAATAAATTTTTGTTTCCTTTTTCCTGCTTCCTGCTTCCCGTTACCCGTTTCCTGCTGAAGTCTTGAAATTTACCTTAAAATATCGTACTCTATGGGCGAATATAAAAAAAGAGAGAAAGTTAATCAATAAATGGCAAGAATAACAAATAAAACCGTTCCAAACGAAAACAACTTCAACGCAGTCATCTCAAGTTTAGTGGAATTTGGCAAAAAGAAAGGTTTCGTCACGGAATCTGACATTCTTCGTTACTTTCCTGAAGCGGAGGAATATCCCGAACAGCTCGAAGATGCCTACACCGCTCTTGAAAATGCCGGCGTAACCGTCTCCGAAGAAGCCCCGCTTGCAGACGAAATCGACGAAAAAGATATCGCAGATCCCCTCAGCGATGTAGAAGAAGGACCAACATCTGACGATCTGGCAAATATCGACACAGATGACACGATCGGTCTCTACCTGAAAGAAGTAAGCCGCGTGCCCTTGCTCAACAGCATTGACGAAGAAGTCATTTTAGCAAAACGCATGGAAGCCGGTCGCGAAGCACGTGCAGAATTAGCAAAAGGCGGTCTCAGCTCCGCCCGTCGTGAAGAATTGCTCCTTTTGGTCGATGACGGCGACGCTGCGGTCGATCATCTCATCACCGCTAATTCTCGTCTGGTCATCAGTGTTGCCAAAAAATATATGGGGCGTGGTGTTCCTTTCCTTGACCTGATTCAAGAAGGAAACATCGGCCTCATCCGAGCCACTAAGAAATTTGAATACGAACGCGGTCACAAATTCAGCACTTATGCTACCTGGTGGATTCGCCAGGCTGTTACCCGCGCAATTGCTGATCAGGGCCGCACCATTCGCGTTCCCGTCCACATGGGCGATCAAATTAACAAGCTCCTCCGCGTGCAACATCAACTGACCCAACGTCTTGGGCGTGATCCATCTGTAGAAGAGTTGGCAGATGCGCTTGAAGTTCCGCCTAAAAAAGTTGAAAACATGATTCAGGTTGCCCGCCGGCCTCTTTCCTTGGAAACGCCAACCGACGATGAAGAAGATTCAGTTCTTGGCGATTTCATCGAAGATGACGAAGCACCACCACCTGACGACACTGCCACCTACAATTTGCTCAAACAGCATTTAGTCGAAGTCTTGGACACACTCCCCCCCAGAGAAGTTCGCATTTTGCAGTTGCGTTACGGACTTTTGGACGGACAAGCCTACACCTTGGAAGAAGTCGGTCGCAAAATGGGCGTTACTCGTGAACGCGTTCGCCAAATTGAAGCCCAGGCACTAACCCGTTTACGCCACCCATCGGTCCGCCGAAAATTGCGTGATTATTTGGGTGATTAATAATGACTGAAGAAAACACTGCAGAACAAACTCAACCTGTAACGATTAATTCAGAAGAAGCTCTTGAAAAAGCAGCTTCTTCTGTCAAGCTTAATGCTGAAATCCCGGAATGGTTGCTCGAATTTGCTGCCTCTCAGCCAACAGTCGCTGAAACCACTGAAAGCAAAACCGACGAAGAAGCTATTCCGGTCGTTATGGAAACATCAGCATGGCATGCGATCGAGGCAGAACTTGAAGACACTACCCCCAAGACGGATGTCAATCTTCAAGATTTGCTCAAAAGTGGACACTTTGCTCTGGCTGCTGACTTACTGCGCGAGCAAGCCAATGATGTCGCTTCCATCGAAGAAGCACAACAAAAAATTCGTCCGGCTTTAATGCTCAATAAAGAAGTTAGTCCTCTTTGGGATTTATATGACGAATTAACCGTCAAACTCAACCAACTCAAACAAAATTCAGCAAGTAACGGAGGTTAAATGGAGAGGTCTTTAGTATTAGTAAAACCCGATGGTGTCCAGCGTGGCTTGATTGGTGAAATTATCCAACGATTTGAAAACCGCGGTTTGCGCCTGGTAGGCGCAAAATTCATGCAGGTATCGCCTGAACTCGCCAAAGCCCATTATGCTGTCCACGAGGGCAAGCACTTTTACAATGCTTTGATTGAGTTTATCACCTCAGCTCCTGTCATGGCATTGGTCTGGGAAGGTCCTGAAGCGATTAATGCGATTCGTCAAACCGTGGGCAAAACTCGTGGCACCGAAGCCGACCCGGGCACAATCCGCCATGATTTTGCACTCCAGGCTCGTTATAACCTAGTTCACGCTTCCGATTCAGTAGAAAATGCTGAAGCGGAAATTGCCCTATGGTTCAAGCCGGAAGAAATTGTTGAATGGAAACGCACAAGCGAAGATTGGATGTATGAATAATGGAAGAAAACAAAGTCAAATACGTAACAGTCTATAAAGCCCAGGGCAAACTGGATGGGGAATCACTAAAAGCTTTCTTGGAAGCCCAGTCAATCCCAGCCGTGCTTGATGTCAACGCAGCCGGCCAAATTTTTGGCCTCACCGTTGGCGACCTCGGCGAAGTGGGCGTCATGGTTCCCGAAAATCATGCCGCAAAAGCTCGTGAGTTGTTATCCGGGATGGAAGAAGGCGAATTTGAGAACGAAATTTTAGTCGGTGAACCTGATTCTTTACTCCCCGGGACCGATGAAGAAGGCAATATCGACCCCAAAGACCTTCGCCGACGCGTTTTATTCCTCAGCCGCGAAAATTCCGTCCGCAGTTTAATGGCAGAAGCGGTGATTAACCAGGAATTATCGAAAGAATGGATTGCTTTCAGCGCAGGAAGCGAACCGGCTGGCTGTGTTAATCCACTGACGATTCAAGTGCTCGACAAAAAGGGCATCCAATTCAATGGTCACTCGAAGCCCTTTGATGAATTTGAAGGTCAGGATTTTGATATGGTCATCACGCTTTGCGATAACGCTCGCGAAGCTTGTCCGCGTTGGTTAAGGAATAATCCAACCCGTCATCTTGGTTTTGCTGAACCGAATAAATTTGGGGGTACGGATGAACAAAAATTAGGCGTTTTTGAAGAAATTTTCGAAGCCATCCGCGCCACAGTTATCGATTATCTCGAAGATCTTTAAGTTAATTATTTATCCAAAGGCGGTAGTTTTCTTGACTTACCGCCTTTGGATAAGAGACAATTTGCAGTAAGATGCTTGCCTTTTTGGCAGCCCTACCTCTTCCTTAGCTTGACAAAGCACCGCCTATCCGTTATTAATCAAACATGAAAACAAAATTTCACAAAAAAGTTATTATCCTCTTTATCACCCTTACCTTTATTCTTAGCGCTTGTAATAATCTTGCAACTCCGCCTCAAGCTACTCCCAGTCCCGAAAGCACACCGACGGAAACTACGCTTGTTCAAGCCACCCCTAATTACGTAATCGAAGAAACGCCTCCACAGGAAGCCGTCCTTAGCGAAGCTGACCACAGTCTCGCTTTTGGCGATTATGAGGAAGCGCTCAAACTTTACAGCGCAAACACCTCCGGCTCAAGCCCAGAGCTTCAAGCAGCCGCTCTTTACGGCCAAGGACTCACCTACTACAAACAAGGCGATCTCTTTCAAGCTCAACGCGCTCTGAATCAACTTCAAGACCAATTCCCTGAGAGTCTTCCTACCAAACGGGCGAATTTTATTCTCGCTCAAATCAGCCTTGACCAGGAAGACGACGAAGCCGCACTGACATTCTATCAAGCTTATGCCAGTGCTCAGCCCGGAATTCTCGAGGCTGAAATTTCCCAAAGAATTGGGAACCTCCTCAGCGAAAAAGGCGAGACAGAGGCAGCGCTCGAAGCCTTCCGGACAGCCTATCTTGCTCCCCAGCTTTCTCGCAACACCACAGCCGCCTTAAACCTTGCCCAATCTTACACAACGCTTGGCGAAAGCGAACTTGCTCTCGGCATCTACAAAGAAACGCTCCACAACACAAGCAGTGACTACACAAAGGCTTCAATGAACTTGCTGATTGGCCGAATTTTAATCAACCAAGGAAACACCGAAGAGGCTTATACCTATCTTCAGGATTCGGTCAATAATTATCCCCAAACCTATGATGCCTATACTGCCCTTGTAACCCTGATTGACGCCGACCAAACCGTCAGTGAGCTCCAACGCGGCATAATCAACTACAACGTCCAGCAATACAATCTCGCAATCGAAGCCCTCGACCGCTATCTCGAGTCCGACGGTTTTGATAAAGACGAAGCTCTCTACTATAAAGCCCTCAGTGTCCGTGCCAACGGCTTGGTAAAAGCCGGATCCAATTCAGCCGAAAGGCTGGATGCCAATGCTTCCGGTGGAATGGCAGAAGACAAAGAAGCCATCAACCTCTGGCGCGAACTGATTGACAGCTACCCAACCAGTGACTACCGTTTCGATGCGATTGAAGACATTATCTACACGCAAAATGTCTACATGGGTCAACTTAATTTGGCAATCGAAACCACACTCGCTTTCGTTGCCGCGCCAAATTCTGCACCCGATGCTCCTGCCCTGCTTAAAATTGCCGCTAATTACTACTTTTTGGATGGCAAAATTAAAGAAGCTGCTGACGCTTGGACGCGGATTGCCCTCGAATTCCCTGCCTCAACTGACGCCTTCAACGGTCTCTTTTTTGGCGGTAGTTTTTATTATGAAATTGGTGAATACGAAAAAGCCTACGATAATTTCAACCGGGCAGTCTTGGTTGCCAATCCGGGAACGCTCGAAGAATATGGCACTCTTTTTTGGCTCGGAAAGGTCAATCTGGCGATGGGCAAACCCGAAACCGCCAAAGGCGATTGGGAGACCGCTGTCAACCTCGATCCCCATGGCTACTACGGCATCCGAGCAGCTGAAATGCTCAACGACCAGCCCCTTTTCCCTCAGCTGAATCTCGATCTCAGCCAACCCGACCTCGAAAGCGAGCGTCTGATTGCCTCTGACTGGCTTAAAACCGCCTTTAATTTGCCGACTGGCATCAATGTCGATTACAGCTCCGAAATAGCCGAAAGCCCCTTTTATCAGCGTGGTTTGGAATATCACCGCCTTGGGCTCTACAGCGAAGCTTCGCGCGAATTCTTTGCCCTGCAAGATGCTTACAGTCAGGATGCCCTCAACAGTTTTCGTCTGATAAAAACTTTCAACGAGCTTGCATATTACAATCTTGCCATTGAAGCCAGCCGTGCGATATCCAAACTCGCCGGTTATGGTGATGTTCCGCTTTCAAGCAATTACCCGCCCTATTTTGCTCACGTTCAATACGGTCTATATTACTTCCCCTATGTTCAGGAAGTTGCAGAACGCTATGACATCCCCGAGATTTTGCTCTACAGCCTGATTCAGCAGGAAAGCCGTTTTGCCGCTCATGCCTGGTCCTCAGCCGGAGCAAGCGGCTTAATGCAACTCATGCCCGAAACCGCAGCCCAAATTGCCTCAGAAACCGGATATCCACCAAACTTTAAGCAAAGCGACCTGGCAGTTCCCATGTACAACCTCGCCTTGGGCAGCAACTATCTCGCCCGCCAAATTTACGGCTTCAAAGGAAACAGCTATCATGCCCTCGCAGCCTACAACAGCGGCCCCGGTGCTACCCTTCGTTGGACGAACCTGACTGGTGACGACCCGGATGTCTTCTTGAATTCCATTAACTACCTAGAAACCCGGACTTACCTGCGGAAAATAGTCGAAAATTATCACATTTATTCTTTGATTTATGGAAGATAATAGTAATTTTGTACGGGCAGGGCTTGTCTCTGCCCTCCATTTATTTGATTGGGTAATCGTTCTCGGACGGAGTTACACCGCTCGCTTCGCTTCGGGTGCTATAGAACCCCGTCCGTACGGCGTTCTATTTTGAAACAAAAAAAATCGCCTCCATCCGGAGGCGATTTTTTTATCAATAGAGTTTTATCCTAACCGTGCTTGAGGGCGGCCTGAGCAGCGGCCAAGCGAGCCAGAGGTACACGGAAGGGGGAGCAGCTAACATAATTATTGCCAAGCAGGTGGCAGAATTCAATCGAACTCGGATCGCCGCCATGTTCGCCACAAATACCAACTTCCAAACTTGGGCGTTGACCGCGGCCTTTTTCAACAGCAATCTTCATCAAACCGCCAACACCATCCCGATCCAATTGCTGGAATGGGTTCTTTGGCAAAATGCCTTTGTCAACATAAACACCGAGGAAGTTGCGTTCAGCATCATCACGGCTGTAGCCAAAGGTCATTTGGGTCAAGTCGTTGGTACCGAAGGAGAAGAATTCGGCATATTCAGCGATTTGGTCTGCGGTAACAGCAGCACGCGGAATTTCAATCATGGTACCAAACTTGTAATCAACGGTAACACCCTTCTCAGCCATAACGTCTTTGGCGATTTGGACTAAAGTAGGTTGAACAGTCTTCAATTCGTTCACATGACCGGTAAGGGGGATCATAATCTCGGGATGCGGGTCAAAACCATTCAGTTTGACGTCACAAGCAGCTTCGAAGATGGCGCGAACTTGCATTTTCATGATGTCAGGATAGACGATGCCAAGGCGGATACCGCGCAAGCCCATCATTGGGTTGCTTTCATGTAAGCCCTGAACCACTGCCAGCAAAGCCTCTTTTTCAGCCAGACCCTCGGTCTCGCCTTTGGCTTTCATGGTGGTAACTTCAATCAAAAGGTCTTCCATTGAAGGTAAGAACTCATGCAGAGGGGGGTCAATCAAACGAATAATTACCGGCATACCGGTCATCGCTTCGAACAAACCAGCAAAATCGCCTCGTTGGAAGGGTTGCAGTTTTTCCAATGCACCAAAGTAAGCTTTTGCGGCAGGTGATTCGTTCATTTTCTTTGTTTCTGCATCGATTTCAGCTTTGAGAGCGACCTTGTCTTCGTCACTCAGGCTTCGGCCTTCCAAACGGCCACTATCATATGCTTTTTGCAAAACTTCAATGTTGTTGATCATCTTCTGAGTGCCTTCGGCGTTCATAATCATAGCCTGCACATCAGGTAAACGTTGAACATCAAAGAACATGTGCTCGGTACGGCAAAGGCCGATACCTTTGGCTCCATATTCACGGGCACGTATGGCATCGCGAGGATAATCTGCATTTGCCCAAACCTGAAGTCGGGAAACTTCATCTGCCCAATTCAAAAGGGTCATGAGTTCCTTTTGTTCGGAAATATTGGGGGTGGTCATGACGATTTCACCAACAAAAACCTCACCGGTAGTTCCATCAAGAGAAATCCATTCACCTTCTTTGACGGTTACACCTTTACAGGTCATTTCGCGTTTAGCCATATCGATGCTAATTTCAGAAGCACCGACCACACAAGGCACACCAAATTGGCGAGCAACCACGGCTGCATGAGATGTTGCACCACCTTCGCTGGTCAAGATGCCTACGGAAGAAAGCATACCATGCACATCATCCGGTTTTGTGAAGGGACGAACCATGACAACGGTTTGACCTTCTTCGTTATGCATCTTTTCGCAGGTGTCTGCGTCAAAATAAATCTGACCAACGGCTGCACCGGGGGATGCATTGACACCCTTGCCATAGAAACGACCGTCGTCTTTAGCTGCTTCAACATCTTCAAGAGCGAAGTGGGGATGGAGCATTTGGTCAATTTGTTCGGGGGTAACACGAGTCAAAGCGGTTTTCTTGTCAATCAAGCCTTCCATGACCATATCATGGGCAACTTTAACTGCGGCGATAGCTGAGCGCTTGCCGTTACGGGTCTGAAGCATCCAGAGTTTGCCGTGTTCAATCGTGAATTCGACGTCCTGAAGATCTTTGTAATGATTTTCGAGCTTTTCGGTAATGTCCATGAATTGCTGGTAAACAGCGGGCATTTCTTCTTTAAGACCAGAAATTTTGGAGGTGTTGCGAATACCGGCAACAACATCTTCACCCTGGGCATTCATCAGATAATCGCCAAACATGACGTTTTCGCCGGTTTGGGGATCGCGGGTGAAAGCAACACCGGTACCGGAATCGCCACCCATGTTTCCGAAGACCATGGTCTGAATGTTGACAGCAGTGCCGAGGGAATCAGAGATGTTTTCGCGACGGCGATAATCGATGGCGCGTTTGGACATCCAGGAATCAAAAACGGCTTTGACAGCCAGTTCGAGCTGTTTGTAAGGATCTTGGGGGAAATCGATGCCTTTTTGTTCGCGAACGACTTTTTTGTAGGCTTCGGTAAGCTCAGCCCAATCGGCTGCGGTCATTTCGGTATCGCTCTTGTAGCCTTTGGCTTTCTTTATTTCGTCAAGCGGTTTTTCAAAATGTTCGTCATCAATGCCCATAACAACTGTGCCGAGCATGTGAATCAAACGGCGGTATGAATCTTCGACAAAGCGTTCGTCGCCGGAAGCAACAACCAAGCCTTTGGCAACTTCATCGTTCAAACCAATGTTCAGAACGGTGTCCATCATGCCGGGCATCGAGAATTTGGCACCGGAGCGGCAGGAAACGAGCAAAGGATTGCTTGCGTCGCCAAACTTTTTACCGGATTTTTCTTCAACAACTTTCAACGAATCCAAAACCTGTTGCCACAAGCCTTCGGGGAAATCGCGAGTATCTTGAAAAGCGTTACAAGCTTCGGTTGTAACAGTTAGACCGGGGGGTACAGGCACTCCTGCCCGCGTCATGTCAGCCAGATTGGCACCTTTGCCGCCGAGGAGACCGCGAACGCCATCCCAATCACCGGCATATTTTTCGGCTTGTTCAACTTCGTCGAACAAATAGACCCATTTTTTATCAGACATAAAATCCTCCTAAGATTTAATCGTCATTCATCAGAATGTTTTTTTATTTTCACGACTGGTTATTGTACCATGCAGTTGAGAGCATAAGAGGAAACAGTATAGACAAAGTTTGGTGTATATGAAAAAATTTAAGAAAAATTAAAAGTTTGCCTTTTGAACCTGGGGTGGAATGAAAATTTCTAATATTCATTCCAGTCTTGAATCATAATGCCCCGCACTAAAAACGAAAATCGTCAATCCCACCACCTTACATCTAAGGATGCTTGTGAGATTACAAGTTTGCACTTCTCTAACCGCGATATCTCATTTTTCATAAAATTCATGTACGGACAGTGCCTTATTGATTTTCCGCAAAAGCTTAAAGGCCTTGACCGTACACAATTACAATTTTGCTATATCATAGCCACATTATGATCGCTGTCTTTTAGTCTAATAAATCTCATTCACCAGTCTTTTCGTAACGCAGACGGTCGTGGGTGTTTAGAATCCGCTTGCGCATTCGCAAACTTTCAGGCGTAACTTCCAGCAAATCATCCGGACCCAGATACTCAATCATCTCATCCAGGCTCATTTGCCTTGGGGTATCCAATCTCTCTTCCAAATCACGAACCGATTGGCGCATATTGGTCAAATGTTTTTTCTTTGCCACGTTAATTGCCAAATCCTGTGCACGAGGGGTTTCGCCAACAATCATGCCTTCATAAACTTCGACACCGGCCGGAATAAACAATATCCCTCGTTCTTCCGCATTTTTCAATCCATAGGTTGTCGAAACGCCATCTTCAATGGCAACAATCGAACTACTGTTTCGGCTGGTGATGTTCGCTTCCAATGGACGTTCTCCAAGGAAAAAGCTGTTCATAACACCCTTGCCATGTGTAGCATTCAAGAATTTATACCTAAAACCAAGTAGTCCACGGGTCGGGATAACAAATGTAAGATGGGTCGTTCCGTCATTATTGTTTCGCATATCCTGCATCAGTCCCCTTCGCTGGCCCAACATTTCAACCACCGCTCCGACATATTCCGGAGCAACATCGATATGAACTTCCTCAAAAGGCTCAAGCTTGTTGCCATTTTCGTCTTCAATCACAATGGCTTCCGGTCGGCTCACCTGGAACTCGTAACCTTCGCGACGCATCGTTTCGATCAAAATGCCGAGATGTAATTCGCCACGTCCGGAAACCAAAAAAGTGTCTTTTTGCTCGGTTTGCTCAACCCTAAGGGCAATATTTTTCTTCAACTCATCGGTCAAACGCTCCAGGATATTTCTGGATGTGCTATATTTTCCTTCACGACCACCAAATGGTGAAGTGTTAACGCCAAAAGTCATTCGAACGGTCGGTAACTGCACTTCAATTCTCGGTAAAGCCACCGGATTATCCGGTGAACAAAGCGTGTCCCCAATCTGAATATCTTTCAAACCGGCAATCGTAACGATATCGCCTGCTTCTGCTTCATCAGCTTGTTTCTTCTCCAGACCTTCATATGCGTAGAGATACTTCGCGGTAGTTTTTTCCTGGCTACCGTCGGCTTTCATTCTCAACAAGGTGTCTCCTGTCCGCACTTTTCCGGCATAAATCCTGCCGGTTGCTGTGACACCACTATATTCATCATAGCCTAAATTGGTTACCAGCATTTGAAAACTGTTGTCAGCATCAACTTTCGGACCGGGGATTTCAGTCAGTATTGTTTCAAACAACGGCATGAGCGTATCTTCTAATTCGGGAGTCCGCCCTGCTTTGCCAAGCAAGCCTTCTGCGTAGATTATCGGAAAGTCCAATATTTTATTGTTCGCACCTAATTCGACAAACAGATCAAAAGTGGCATTAATTGTGCTCTCTATGTCAATATCTTTTCTGTCCAGTTTGTTTATAACCACGATCGTTTTCAAATTTTTCTCGATTGCTTGTTTGAGGACGAAGCGAGTCTGTGGTTTGGGTCCTTCGGCGGCATCGACCAAGAGTAAAACGCCGTCAACCATATTCATAATTCTCTCAACTTCTCCACCGAAGTCAGCATGTCCGGGAGTATCGACGATGTTGAGTTTCACAATTTCGCCGGTAGCAGGATTCGGCAAATTAATTGATGCATTTTTTGCCAAAATCGTAATACCGCGTTCCCTTTCCAAATCGTTGGAATCCATAATGCGTTCAGCGACCTTTTGATTTTCTCTAAAGACTTTTGCCTGTCGTAGCATTGAGTCAATCAAAGTAGTTTTTCCATGATCAACGTGGGCGATAATTGCAACATTCCGAATATCTTTTCGTTCTTTTTCCATAATTTTCCTTTTAATTCCAAGAAAAAACCCGGACAAACCGGGTTTTTTTATTAATCCATTCCAAGTACATCCCAAAAACAGGGTGGTGGCTCAACCGGTTCATCCGAAAACTCAACGGAGTTTTTCAACTTTTCGAAAACTTTATCGAAAGAATTACGCTCATTGACATGAACTTCAAAAAGTGTAGCTCCCGGTTCAACATAATCACCAATTTTTACCCGAACCATAATACCGACGGCAGGGTCAATCAGATCGTCCTTTTTAGAGCGACCGGCGCCAATTTCGACGGAACTTTCGCCGACTTCTTTGGCATCGATAACTGAGATCCAACCGCCTCGTTCAGCTTTAATCGAAATAATAAATTCAGCTTTTGCTAATTTCTCAGGATTATCAATGTAACTGATATCCCCACCCTGGCTTTCAATCAGTTCTTTAAATTTCAACAGCGCAGAACCGTCGATAATTTTCTCCTGAGCCATTTTGCGAGCAGTTTCCAAGTCTTTGACAACATTCCCAAGAATTAGCATATAGGCAGATAAATCGATGCAATGTTCGTGGAAATCTTCGGGACCAAAGCCGTGGAGCATGTCGATTGCTTCTTTCAACTCAATCGCATTGCCTACTGCAGTACCGAGAGGTTGATCCATTTGAGAAAGCAATGCGATAACTTTTCGACCGCTTAATTTTCCAATTGCAACCATTACCTCAGCGAGCTCGCGAGCCTCATCCAGATTCTTCATGAATGCACCGCGCCCAACTTTGACATCCAATGCAATCGCATCAGCACCGGAGGCAATTTTTTTGCTCATCACCGAAGACGCAATCAAAGGAATCGACTGAACGGTTCCGGTTACATCTCGCAAGGCATAAAGCTTTCCGTCGGCAGGAGCCAAATCGACACTCTGGCCGGTAACAACAATGCCATGCTTGCACAAATGGTCGATAAATTCTTCGGTACTCAAATCGGATTTAAAGCCCGGAATTGATTCGAGCTTGTCAATTGTCCCACCACTAAAACCAAGCCCTCGGCCGGACATCTTTCCGACCGGCAATCCACAGGCGGCAACAATCGGCGCAACGACTAAAGTAGTTTTATCACCAACACCACCGGTCGAATGTTTGTCCACTACCCGTCCGCCAAACTCGCTTAAATTGAGTACGTCGCCGGAGGCTGCCATCGCCAAAGTCAGTTCGGTTATCTCTTCATGTGACAAACCGTTAATTGCAACTGCCATTGCCCAAGCCGCCATTTGGTAGTCAGGGACATCTCCGGTAGTATAGTTTTCAACCAACCAGGAAAGCTCCTCTTTTGAAAGAGGTTCATTTTCTTTGGTTTTAATGATGATATCAACTGCTCTCATAGTTAAAATCCTTAATCAGCAGGATAGATATAAATCTTCCGATTAGGCTCTTCTCCAACAGATTCAGTATAAACATCGTCGCGTTTTCTAAGCTCAATGTGAACAATCCGGCGTTCATTTGCCGGCATCGGTTCAAGCATCTGCTTTCGGCCGGTTGAAATCACTTGATCGGCCATTCTACGCGCCAGTTTCTGTAATTCAAGCTCACGACGGGATCGATAATTTTGAATATCAACTTGAATTCGAATCCAATTCCCAAAATGATGGGTAACGATTAAACTAACCATATATTGAATGGCATTTAACGTTTCAGCGCGTCGTCCAATCAATAAACTGAGGTCATCGCCTTCGACTTCCACCCGATAATATTCTCGATCGTCATCTTCGGAAAGCTTTTTTTCAACCGTGGTAACGGCCGAAACTTTCATGTAAGCAAGCAAAGTCTTTACAGTCTTTAAAATAAATTCTTCAATCGACTCATCTGCGTTCAATTCGACAAGCTCTTCCGTTTCAAGCCCAACAAATAATGGAACTTCTTCCTTCTTGACTGTTTCAGAAGGAAGCTCATCGGCTTGTTTCTTAGAATCTGTTATCTTTTCTGCAGCTTCCACAGGAGAATTCTTTACCGTTAACTTAATGCGCGCCTGTCGGGAGGCAAAACTAAAGAAATTCCTTTTGCCTTCGTCTAAAACTTCAATTTCTACGTCATCAGGCTCTAAACCAAGCTGGTCTAAACCTTTTTCAACAGCTTCATCAACTGTAGCTGCGATAACTTCAAGCGTCATTCTTTGTGCCATTTTGCCCCTTATCTTTTCATTTTCGGTCGATGTTGCTTAGCTGATGCCCGGGCAGATGGTTTGACAACTTTAACCGGTTCCGGTTCGTCGTCTTCATCATCTTCTTCATCGTCATCAACATCAATGACAACTTCCGGTTTCTTTACTTCGTTCTTTTTAATCCACGGGAATAGAGCCGACCAATCAGCCCGCCCCATTGCCGCATATTGCCCAATTGTCGTCAAATTGCTGATAAGGAAATAAAGCGCCAAACCAGCGGAGAATTGATAAGCCATAAAGCCCATCATAATCGGCATCATCATGGTCATGCTGTTATTCATTGCTGCAGCTTGGTCACCCGAAGAAGCCGGTTGCATAACCTTAGAT
>JAGOIM010000106.1 GCA_017995665.1 Anaerolineaceae bacterium
TGATTGCCCAAATAGACAATTTGAGGGCGGTTTGCTTCGCCTCGCAATTGCACCAGGAGGCGTAAATTACCAATCATCGCCCGCAGAGCTTTTTCGGGACCGCCATCCACACCACCGGCAAGAATCAATAAATCAAAGGGAGTGTTTGTGATTTTTTCGAGTTGAACAGAAACGTTCGGCTCATTTTGCAAGTTGATTTCCAAAACGATTTCGGTATTATAGAAACGGCTCAGCTTTCGCAACGGTGCGAGCGAATATTTTTCGGACAATCCAACCAAAGCCACTCGAATGGGTTTTCCAATTGAATAGCTTATTCCGACCGCTTTCAGATCGCTCTGGTTCGTATTCTGTTCAAATTGAAAACGCCCGTCAGACGTGATGAACTCCTGCCCGCTTCTTTGCTCCAGCTTACGGATTAGTGCGATAAGCGGTGCAGTGAGTGGTTGACCGGAAAAGTCGTCATTTGAAACGTTAAGATGTTCCAGCAAGCGATAACTGCCAAAGCGGTTATCAAAAAACCAGGCTTGCGTTTGCCTTCGCGAAAAATCGATGCTGATGTAGCTTGAAGTCACGTTTCCTCTAAATCCAAAGTTTCACAAAATCGACCAAAGTCTGTAAATAAGCAATTAAAGCAGTCAGACTGCTGCTAAAAAGTCCGACAAAGACCGCACCAAAGGTGATGCCGATGAAAAGCTGCCCAAAACCACTCAAACTGTCCAGCCAGGAGGGGTTGAATGGGTCCTGTTTTTTATTAAGCTTGCGATGGTGAAAGGCAAAAAGCACCGCCAGAACGCCAGCCAGCACCATGACAGCTTCAAAGATACCACTCCAGTTTGGCAAGCCCTCAGTCGTCATTTTGGCAGGGTCAAAGGCATTGACCAGGCTGAGCAACTGTGGTGCCAGCGTTCCTCGTGCCAGCCCAAAAATCAAGAGGGCACTGACAACTCCCAAAACCAACCCGAGGGGTATCCTCGAAAGTTTCGAGGATTTCTTAAAGTAAGACCAAAGCAATAATATTGCCAAAATCAAAGGAATCAAAGCTAAGATTGCCGAAATTTGCGGGAAATCTCTCAAAGGTTCAATTGCCATCGGGAAAAGTACTTTTTGTACCAAAACCAAAACGGCGAAACCAGCGCTGATTCCAACCAGGCTTACCATCGCCAAGCCAAAGAGCAGTTTATCATCCAGAAAATAGCTGAAAACCATCAGACTCAAAATCAATCCAGCCAGGCTCAGAATAAGGTCGATTTTGCTCATTCCGTGCTCCTCTCCGCTTTTGATTGGGAATCTTCGTCCAGCTTCATAATAATGCCCAAAAGCAAAACCAAAATCATCAGGAGCGTGCCCACCTGGAAAGCCCGTTGATTGACCAAGAGGTCTTTTTCGACCCCCAGAGTTTTTGCATCACTCAAACCGGCGACATAGCCTTTTATTTGGCCGGATGCAAAATATGGGCTTAGCATTGGTGCAGAAACGGAAGTTGTTATCACAGAGGTGTTTAGGCGAAGTTGGAATGGGCTGACTTGCTCCATCCAGCTGCGGACAAATTCGGAAGAATCGCTGACCAAAATGAGATGTGAAAGACCGGTAAAGATATCCGGATTGGTTTTAACTGCCTTATCCATCGGCAATGCGCCCCATTCAGGCTTTTCGGCGACCGCCATACTTAGGTAGCCAAGAACGCTGCCGGGGATAAATTCTATCTCCTGCGGACTGCCTGCAAACAGCTTTGCCGACAACCAGAGGTTCTCCGGATTAGCGGTTACAACTCTCAAGCTGATGTTTTTGCTTTCTAAGCTTTCAAGCAGCTTTTCGAGTAGTGGTTCGATTTCATTTCTTGAGCCGGCTTGATAGTCCAAAACAATCAAAACCGATTGCCCTTTTGATATGGTTTCGAGATTTTCAGCGAAAGCGATTGCCGTTGGTGAGTTCGGCAAGGCAGGGGAGCCATTCGGCATAAACAAAATTGTCGCCAAAATGCCTAAAATTAATATTAGGCTGAGAATAATGCTCCCTAAGCGATGGTTGTTTTTGTTTTCATGAAGGAGCGGAATCGAGCGACGTCCCTCTTGGCTGATGATTTCGTTTAAGATTCGGGCGCGATCGCGTTGGTCGCGCAGCAAGATCAAATCCGGAGCAAGGTCTTCGGTTGGCTGAGGGCTTTCGTCAATCTCTTCTTCGTAATCAGGCGTTTCAGCTTCTTCGATTTCCGGAAGATCAGAGGCCTCGCTTTCCTCATCATCGGCAAGAGGAGATGCCTCCGCCAGAGCACCTTCAAGCTCAAAATCGTCTGTCACATGATGCTCGACAGCTTCTGCAGGCTTTTCGTCATCTTCGGTTTCATCGCTTTTGGCTAAGCCTTCACTATTATCGAGATCTTTTTGATCCGAATCTGTTTCTTGGAGCGCTTCAGAAGTTTCGTCTTCTTCATTTGTTGCCAAAGTCGAGGGGGAGGGGATATCTTCATCAAGTATATTGTGAAAATCGTCTGGAACGATTTCCTCTTCCGCTTGTTTGGGCTTTTCAAGGCTTTCTAAATTTTCAACCGGGGCTTCTTCAGGCTTCTTATCAGGCTTGGGCAAGCCTAATTCTTTGCGAAAGAGTTCTTCCAGTTCTTCATCAGTCCAATCATCATCAGAGGCGGTAGAAGAGTCTTCAAGAGATTCTTCTTGATTGGAATGCAATTCGCGCATCCGCCGCAACCATTCCGGGGTGCCGTTTTCGTCTACCAAGCCAGATTCATGTTTGCGCGGTCTCCCGGCATTCTTTTGTTCGCTTTCACGAACTCTTTGCAAAAATTGCTCAAATGTTTCGTCAACCTCTCCCCGTTTCTCATCGGCTGCTCTGCTGGCTTTGGCAAGGTCGCCGGCTGGGTCTTCCTCTTTGGCACGTTGGCGAATTCTGTCCAGCCAGGAAGGAAGAGGCGCTTCTCCATCTGACGGTTCTTTGGTTTCTGTCTCGGAATCTTCCGCATTTTCTTCCTCAGGGGATAAAAGCGGGTTTTTATCGAGGGATTTTAGAACATCTTCAAGTGCTTGTTCGTGCAGGTTTTCAGTCGAAGAATCTTCCACTCCTTCAATTTCAAAAATGTCATCCAGCTCTTGTCCACAATTGATACAAACCAGGGTAAAGACCGAATTTTGTTGACCGCAATGGGGGCAGATTCTCAGCTCATCAGAAGGATCACTCATCCGAAGCCTCCTGCCCAAAAAGTACCCGCAAGCCCATCAGCAACGCTCCCAAAGCGACACCGATTAAGAGCCCTCTTGCACCAATCATTGGCAAGCCTTGCAAAACTCCTATAAAGTTCTTCAGCGCTGGATTTGAGTCAAAACGAAGGAAGCCCAAATTCAAAAACAAGAAAAGCAAAGCGCTCACAGCGAATGAAACTGTCAAAATAGACCATCCGCGTTGGCGGAAAATTTTGATTGCAGCGCTCATCAAAACGAGAGCAATCAAAGCCATTAGCGCAGTTTGCATCGGCAATAAAATCGCGGAAAGCCCTTGAAGAAAATCCGGATTATCCACTCCCAAGATGATGCCAAAAATAATCGTGGCGAAAAAGCTACCAAGTAAAACAATACTGTAAAGGCAGCCTTTTCGCGCTTTCAAGATAAAACCGAGATGGTTAACTACAAGTCCGGCGATTCCCACCAAAAGGGCGGAACTTGCGAGGATGATTAGCCAGTTAAGCACCAAAGCTAAATAAGGCGCAGCGTATGGTTGAAAGAAAAGCGCTCCGAGCATGAGCAAGCCGGAAACAATTGCCACAATGATGGAAGTCTTTTGCTTCATGGCAAAACCCCGCTAAATTTTAAGATTGCTGCCAAAATCAGGCCAATTGCTAAAATAATCCGCAGCCAATTCAGGGTTTTAGCTGAATTTTGATAATTTTTTTGATTTAATTTACCGAATGAAGGTAAGTAATAATCTTCGCCCAAGGTCAGGGGGGCGCTGCTGACAAAAAAGGCAGCCTGAGCAAGCGGTGAACCACTTGCGATAACAAATGGAATGTCATTTTGTTCCGCAATGTCGGCAATCAGAAAATGTTCCGGCCGCAAGGTGCCACCTAAAATCAGGCTTGCATTTTCAGAATGAGAAATTTGGGGCAAAAGCCCTGCCATCCATGCCAGCGAATCGGTCCCGCTTAATTGATTGTCCTTAGGATAAAAAAGTTCGGGTGCCAGCGCATTGTCATAGGCACCTTTGACGACCAATTGGCTGATGTTTGCCAAAGCGCCATCTCCGCTAAAAGATTTTGTCGCCCGGTCATTGAAAACCGAGCGGCTAAGCACAATTCTTTGAATCGTCAGGCTGATTGAATCACCCAGGCTGCCGTTCAAACCCGACAAACCGTCCCCCATTCCAAGCATCAATTCCATGCCTTCTTCTGAAGAGCGATGAATCAAGGCATTAACGGCATCATAGGCAGGGATGTTTTCGAGCGGTTCCGGGTTTCCCTTGCGATTTGCCAGCCAAACAATTGCCATGACGACAATTGTCAGAGCTACAATCCCCATCGCAACTATGTTTGTCGTTGTCATAACCGTTTACCTGCTCCTTCTATTTAGAAATGAGAGTATCAAAGGGCAAGAATTTTTTACTGAGAAAGACAAGGGGCAAACAGATTCAGCTTGCTGAATTCGGGGAAAGAAAAGTTTGGCAGAATGCTCTACTTTCATGAATAAAGTATAGCATAAGTGATTAAAGGAATCGGAAAAATAGAGGGGGAATGTGATAAAAACAGCGCTTTGGAGGCAGGCTTATTGCCCTCAAACCGCAATAATCAGAAATGACAGGACTCTGCAAAAAAATTCAGCCTGATTGGATCGAAGATCGCCTGCCTGTCGCTTTCAAACTAAGGCAAGTTGCGAATAAATCTCATCAGCCCTTCTTTGTCAACAATTGAGACATAGTCATCAGCGGGTGTGTTTCCACTGAATGAAATTTCGGGATTCTGAATAGAAGGGTCCACCTCGAGTTTGTGAAAAGTCAGATGAATTTGGTCACAACCGGTGGCGTTCAGAAATTCGTTCAAGTCTATCCTGCGCAGACCGCTCCCCGGGAGGATTTCAATCTGATTCAAAGCGTGCAATTCGCGAATCAATTCGCGGCCTTCCCAAGCGGTCGCTTTTCTGCCGCTGGTCAAAATGCGTTTGAAGCCAAGATCGGCCAATTGATTTGCCGTTTGAACAGGGTCGGTTTTCATACAATCAAAGGCACGATGAAAGACCAGTTCACACTCTCCGGCTGCTTCAACCACAGCTTTGAGGCGAGAGATGTCTAATTCTCCATCTTTATCCAAGAAACCAACCGCAAAGCCATCCGCACCGGCTGCTTTTAAGGCTTGCAAATCATGCATGATGGTTTGATACTCGTGTTCGCTATAGCAGAAACCGCCTGCTCTCGGTCGAAGCATGCATATAATCGGCAGGGAAGAATGCTTTTTTGCTTCTATCAAACTGCCAACCGAAGGTGTCAGCCCACCGGCAAAGAGGGCACTGTTGAGTTCTACCCGATTTGCTCCGGCTTTTTTTGCCCTGATAACGTCATCCGCCGAACCGCAACAAATTTCAACTCTTAACATAGTCACCTCAAATGATCCTGAATTTCTGAAAGGTCTTATAAACTGCATCGTCATCAAC
>JAGOIM010000107.1 GCA_017995665.1 Anaerolineaceae bacterium
AAAGAAAGCTTCCGCCTGGCTCGAATGTTGGATGCGATTAGAAACAGCGATTAAATCTCAAAAACGAATGGTCAGACAACCGGTCGGTCCTTCCTTTATAATGTAAAATGATGCTATGAAGAAATGGTTTGTCTCTTCCCTGATTATCTTGTTCCTCTTGCTCATTGGGCTTTCTGCTTGTGCGGCGGAGGAGATTGATTTGCCCGAAGAAACAGCAACGCCCGAATTGCCCACCGATGAACCGACAGCGACCATCGATTGGTTTCCGCGCACGCCTACCGCGACGCCAAATCTTTTCCCAAGCCCAACCGTGACGAAAGCCCCAAGCGCGACACCTGAATCGCTCGACATGATTGCCTCAGACGACTTTAGCGATGATTCTCTTTGGCAAACCGGCAACAGTTCAGCCGGAACGATAGCTTATGCAAATAACGCGCTCTCCTTGGCTGTGAGCGGTGGGAAAAACAGCCTCGTTAGCCTTTCTTCGCATGAACTGCCCTCCGATTTTTACCTTGAAATCAATCTGGACGCGCAAATGTGCTCCGATGCTGACCAATTTGGCATTATTCTCTGGAACAACAGCAGCTCCGGAACCTTCCGTGTTTGGTTTAGCTGTGATGGCAGGGCGATGGTCGACCGGCTTATTTCCGGTGAATCGACCATCCTCAAAAGATGGGAGCCTTTGCGCCGGTTTCAACCCGGATCGCCGGCAAAAAACCGCATTGGGATTCGCTCTGAAAATAACAGCATCACGGTTTTTGTCAACGACACTGAGCAGTTCACCTATTCCCCTCTCAACAAACTAACCGGTCCGCTGGGAGTAATCGCCCAAAGCTCCGCCGATCTTCCGCTGACAGTCCACATCTCCGATCTCCAAATCCAAAAACCATAGGCTAAAACTTACCCAATAGCGTATAATGAGACAGAGTATCTGATTTTGTATGTCCGAGTGACAGATAAGAGGAGAGAATGGATCAAAAACTCAAAATCATCATCCCTATGGCCGGGGCTGGAAGCCGTCTGCGTCCACTCACCTGGAGCCGCCCCAAGCCTTTGGTTTCGCTTGCCGGTGCGACTGTTTTGGACCACTTGCTGACAACTTTTGAAACTGTGCCCAATTTGGAAAGCGCTGAATTTGTTTTTATTATGTCCCCCGGGCAACAAGAACTGATTCAACCGCACATGGATAAAATTTATCCCAAATCGGTGGTGCACTATGTTGTGCAAGCCGACAAAAAAGGACAATCCGACGCGCTTTGGCAAGCCCGCGATTACCTCAACGGTCCGGTGTTGATTGTTTTTTCCGACACATTAATCAAAGTAGATTTTGCCTGCATCGCCAACGAAGAAGTGGACGCTGTCGCTTGGGTGAAGGCTGTGCCCGATCCGCGACGCTTTGGCGTGGTTGAAGTTGATTCGCGTGGCATGGTTACCCGTCTGATAGAAAAACCTAACGACATGAATAACAATCTGGCTGTCGTTGGTTGTTACTTTTTCAAAGAAGGTGCCCAATTAGCGCAAGCGATTGAAACCCAAATTGAGCGAAAAACATCCCTTCGTGGAGAATATTACCTGGCGGATGCGATTAATTTGATGCTTGAAAAGCGAGCCACTATGCGCGTTGAGCGGGTTAACGTCTGGCTCGATGCCGGAACTTCGGAAGCTTTGCTTGATACCAACCGCTACCTTCTGGAGCACGGCAAGGCAAACCTCGAAGATCAGGGGATTTACGATGACAATGTCATTATTCCGCCGGTTTTCATTCATCCGGATGCGCGGGTTAACACCTCGATTATCGGGCCTTTTGTCTCAATTGGAGCCGGTAGCATCATCAACAACAGCACAATCAAAGATTCTATCCTCAGCCAGGGAGCGCATATCACCAATTCTCAATTGGAAGGCTCCTTGCTGGGTTGTGATGTGGTTGTCAACGGCATGAAAGGTAAATTTAACCTGGGAGATAATTCCAGAGCAAATTGGTAAGAAAAGTATTAGGTAATTAAAAGGAGAGTTAATGAAAAGTGTTTTATCTAAAAAAGTAGCAGGTTTGAAACCATCCGGAATTCGGAAGTTTTTTGATATCGCCGCTACTATGGAGAATGTCATTTCGCTCGGCATCGGCGAACCCGATTTTGCCACCCCCGAACCAGTTGTTCAGGCTGGTATCGATGCATTGCGCAAAGGTGAAACTCACTACACCTCGAACCATGGCCTTATGGTCTTGCGACAGGCCGTTGCCAATCATTTGAAGCAACTTTATGGCATCGAATACGCACCCCAAAACGAAATCGTGATGAGCGTTGGCGTTTCCGAAGCCCTCTATCTGGTCTTTGCCGCTACCCTTGACCCTGAAGATGAAGTTATCATCCCGACCCCCTGCTTTGTTTCTTATCAGGCGGAAGTCGAAATGGCCGGTGGTGTGCCGGTTGAAGTGGCAACCTTTGTTGAAAACAATTTTGTTCCGAAAATTGAAGGCATCGAAGCTGCCATTACCCCCAAAACCAAAATCATATTCGTCGGCAGCCCCAGCAACCCGACCGGCGCAGTTTATCCGCGCGAATTCCTCACTCAGTTAGCACAGCTGGCTGAAAAGCATGACCTTTTGGTCATTTCTGACGAAATTTATGATCGCCTGGTTTATGGCGCCGAGCATGTTTGCTTTGCAAGTCTGCCGGGTATGCAGCAACGCACCATTCTTTTGGGTGGTTTCTCGAAAGCCTATGCCATGACCGGCTGGCGTATCGGTTACGCCTGTGCGCCAAAAGAAATTTTGGATGGCATGGTTCGCGTTCATCAATATTCCGTCATGTCTGCCCCTACCGTCTCGCAATATGCCGCCCTGGCAGCTTTGCAAGTCGGTGAACCTTATGTTCAGGATATGTTGAAAGAATATGATCGCCGCAGACAATTGGTTGTCAATGGTTTGAATAGCATTGGCTTGCCAACCTTTGAGCCGAAAGGTGCTTTTTATGCCTTCCCCGACCTTCGCAACACCGGCTTGACCGATGACGATTTCTGCAACCGCTTGTTGCAGGAAGAACGGGTTGCTATCGTTCCCGGTAATGCCTTTGGCGATTCCGGAAAGGGCTTTGCACGCGTCTCTTATGCCACCTCATATGCTAACTTGGAAACAGCTCTTGGAAAAATCGAGCGTTTTGTTAAGTCTCTCTAAAGTTAAGCAGAGTAACAATTATGCAATCGTGAAAACGCGGGTGTCACAACCCGCGTTTTTTTTGATAGAATAGTAAAACACGTACAGAAAAGGAGTGCTAAACGATGACAATTGAGATTAGGCCACTGTCTCCCACTGATTCAGAAGTTTTTACATCTTATATCAGTAATATGGATTTTCACCACGCACCCCATTGGCAGTTTTGCAACTGTCAATATTATCATGTCAAATGTCAGGCAACTGAGTGGCGCGAACGTTCCGCCGAACAAAATCGCCAATTGGCTCACGAAAACATCAAAAATGGTACCATGCATGGCTTTTTGGCTTTCGATGGCGAGAAAACTGTTGGCTGGGTCAACGCAAACGAATGGCAGAACTACGCTTTGCTTGAAGACAATCAAGAGCTGAAATCGCTTGAAGGTAAAACCGGTTTGGTGGTTTGTTTCCTGGTTCATCCCGATTATCGTCATCAGGGATTGTCGAAAAAATTGTTAGAGACAGCTGTGGAAGACTTCCGCAAGCAAGGTTTTGACCGTGTTGTTGGGCGTCCTTTTAATTGGAGCGCCCACCCCGAACGTCAATATCACGGCACAGCCGAAATGTTTGAGGAGCTCGGTTTCCAGAAACATTCAGAGGTCAACGGCAGAGCCACCTACTTGCTGAATTTGAGCTAAGGAAAGCCTAACGACAAAATAATTAAAAAGCCTCCTGACAATCAGTACAATTAAAACGGTTTTCAAAAAATCCCTGGAGATCTCTCTTTAAGATGGACAATTTCAATCTCCTCCAGTGATGACTGATAAAGCACCACGTTTTAGACAGAAAAATTTGCGTAACGTGAATTGCGGACAATTTCCCCTGAGTTTCTCATTTTGCTGAAACAATCTGTTTTCAACGAGGAAAAGAAATGTTTTCAGGACACTAAATTGAGAAACTCAGGGGAGATAACCCCGGCGCAATGAGCGTTGAAGATTTCATCGCCTTAGCATTGGATGAGATTGAAAAGAAAATTCAGGTTTGGATAACTCCTGACTTAACTGTAGGCCGGATTCTGTTTTTGAATCCGGTTTAATAATTTGCCAGGATCTTGCCGGCTTGAAACGCGCAAGTTTGCTTACGACCTGAGTTTCTCATTTTGCTGAAATAATCTGTTTTCAGGACACTAAATTGAGAAACTCAGGTTTTAGACAGAAAAAAATTGCGTAATGAGAATTGCGGGGAATTTCAGCTCCGCTCGTCCCGTACTGATGTATAATTTGACCATACTCACCAGAGAAAGAGGAGATTATGACTGATAAATTAGCCTGGATTGACGAAGAATTACAAACTCTAAAAGACACCGGTTTTTACAATACGATTCCCACCATGGACTCAGCTCAAGGGCCTTCGGTGATTATTAACGGCAAGCCCGTTCTGAATTTTTGCGCCAATAATTACCTTGGCTTGGCAAACCACCCCCGTCTCGTGCAAGCTGCAACAGAAGCAATGCAAAAATATGGCGTTGGTCCAGGTGCGGTGCGCTCAATTGCCGGTACGATGAGCCTGCACACCGAGTTAGAAAAACGCATGGCAGCTTTCAAACGCGTTGAAGCAGCCATCACCTTCCAATCCGGTTTCACTGCGAATGGCGCAACCATTCCTGCTTTAGTGAACAAAGAGGATGTGATTTTTTCGGACGAATTGAACCATGCATCAATTATAGACGGATCGCGCCTTTCGGGAGCAAAGATTATTCGCTTCCACCATGCCGATGTGGATGACTTTGAGCACCAAGTCCGCGAAGCACAGGGGACTTATCGCCGAGCTCTGATGATTACAGACGGCGTTTTCTCGATGGATGGCGACTACGCTCCTCTTGATAAGCTGGTTGAAGTCTCTAAAAAGTATGACATTATGACCATGGTCGACGATGCTCACGGCGAAGGTGTTTTGGGCGATGGCGGACGCGGGATTGTGGATCATTTCAAACTGCACGGACAGGTTGACGTTGAAGTCGGCACATTTAGCAAGGCATTTGGTGTGGTTGGCGGTGTGGTTGCCGGAAATGCAAAGATTATCGAATGGCTACGCCAGCGCGGGCGACCCTTCCTCTTCTCTTCCGCGGTTACTGTTCCTGATACCGCTGCTTGTTTGGCTTCGATTGATTTGTTGGAAGAATCCACCGAACTGGTTGACCGCCTTTGGGCGAATGCACGCTTCTTCCAGCAAGAAATGCGCAATCTCGGTTTTGATACCGGTGCAACCCAAACCCCAATCACTCCGGTTATGCTCGGTGATGTCCAGTTAGCCCGCGAGTTTAGCCGCAAGCTCCTGGATGAAGGAATTTTTGCCGGTGCATTGGGCTTTCCGACTGTGCCAAAAGGCAAAGCCCGCATTCGAGTGATGATTTCTGCCGCCCACAGCCAGAGCCAGTTGGAAGAAGCACTGGATGCCTTTGAACGGGTTGGCAAAGTGCTTGGCAAAGGTGCCTAAA